>DASZRZ010000292.1:0-4394 GCA_035548935.1 Terriglobales bacterium | reverse complement strand
GGCTCGTGTGGAAGAACTGCACGAGTTCAATCCGATGCTGGGTCACCGCGGATGCAGGCTGGGAATCACGTATCCGGAGATCACGGAGATGCAGGCGCGCGCAATTTTCGAAGCTGCCGTGGCGGTTGCGAAGGAGGGTGTCAAGGTCAAGCCTGAGGTAATGATTCCGCTGGTGGGCACGCTCAAGGAAATGTCGAACCAGGCGGCCATTGTGCGGCGGGTAGCCGAAGAGGTGTTTGCGCAGAAGGAAAGCCGCGTGGAATACCTTGTAGGCACCATGATCGAGCTTCCGCGCGCGGCGGTTACGGCGGGCGAAATTGCCACCGAGGCGGAGTTCTTCAGCTTCGGCACCAACGACCTGACGCAGACCACCTTTGGATTCTCACGCGATGACATCAATAAATTCCTGCCGTCCTATATTGCCGAGGGCATCCTGAAGCAGGATCCGTTCAGCACCATCGATCAGGATGGAGTTGGAGAGTTGATGCGGATCGCGGTTGAGAAGGGACGGAAGGCGCGTCCGAATATCAAGCTGGGAATTTGCGGCGAACACGGAGGCGATCCGGCCTCGGTGGAGTTTTGTTCAAAGCTGGGCCTGAACTATGTTTCCTGTTCGCCGTTCCGGGTGCTGACTGCCAGGCTGGCGGCGGCCCAGGCGGCTTATACTCAGGAGAATTCGGGAGCGGAGGCGGGAAGAACCAAGTAGTTCTCACGAAAAACTGACGGAGAGTAACAAGGCCCCGGGCGGTAAGTCCGGGGCCATTTTCATTAGCCTGCCAAGGTTCACCGGCTTAGGATTTATCGCGGAGATCCCATGGCGCGCAGCACGTCGCGGATTCTGTCGATGCGGTCCATATCCGCTGGCTGGTCGCTGAGAAACTCCAGTCCATAAGTGTATCCGCTGCGGTTGCGCACGGTGCAGCGGACCTGAATGGGGGCGCTGTTGTAAGGGGGAGTAAAGCTGATGTCAACGTCATCGCCATGGTCGAGTTCGGCGCTGGCGAAGACGGCGAGGCCGCCTTCGTTGATTTCAGTGCCGCGGCCATTGGCAAGAATGGTTTTGCCCCCACGGCGGACGATCACCATGACGGGAACACTGATTTTGTAGCGCGACCAACGTCGTTGCCCCATGTGACTCGCAACTGGCATTGCTAAGGACATGCAAGAAGACTACGCGCCGGGTGGGCGGCGCTCAACGTTACCTAAGGCAATGTCCGGAAACCAGATGGCAACCGCTTGCGGCTATTGCACTTGTTGTAATCGCGCCAGCAGCTTTTGCGCCAGATTTTCCTGGGATTCCGACCAGAGCAGGCGTCCGCTGACACCACAGTTTTTCTCCACGGCAGAGGTGAAATCCACGAGCTTCTGGATGTTGGATCGAGCCACGGCGGCGGCGGAACCGGCCAGCCGGAGGCCTTCGTAAAGGAAGGGAGTATCAAGCCCGAAATCGACCTGAATGTGACCGTACTGTTCGTAAGAACCGTCGTCAAATTCCTCGCCCTGGGCAATGATCTTCACCAGTGATGGCTGGCGGGTCCAGGTATCTGCGGATGAGGTATCTGCGGATGAAGTGCTTGTAGATGAAGCGCTAGCGGTGTGATCGGGAGGCGGGGAATCATGGTCCTGCAAGGCGGATGCAGGGGACCATAAATCCCAGTAGATTTCGAAAATGTATCCGTAGTCGGGATGAAGGAAGTCGGCAGCGGCCTGCGCGGCCTCGTCGGGATCGACACCGGGACGGAAGCGGCGCTCCAGCACGGTTGACTCACTCCATGAAACCGGCTGGATCGAGAGGTATTCCACGCCGGGCTGGAGCGCGGAGAAAGGGAAGCGCTGCATGACCGAAAGAACACGAGGCATGAAGCTGATGGGCTCGAAATCGGGAAACCAGAGGCTGAGATAAAGAGGGTCGGCCATGGGAATCGTGTGAATGAATTGTAAAACAATGAATTGTAAATAATGTGGAGAGAGAATTAAGCCACGGCAAAAGGTTTTTGCGTCAGGGGAGGCGGACTCCGCCACAGTGGTGATCGGGAGGAACGCCGTGGTGTTCAGGAGGATGGGGATCGAGAAGTGGCGAACCAAATTTAGAGGGATCAGAATGAAGTGGTGAGCGGGATGAAAAATGAAGATTTTGACCGCGTGATTTTTTGACAATAAGTGAGACGCGCTGCTACCATCGCATGTTGGTTCGATGCTCCTGCTCGAGCCTGCTGAGCGGCGCCGTATATCCAGCCTGAAGCGCCTGCGAAGAAGCGTCCCCGTCGTCTAGCCCGGCCTAGGACATCGCCCTTTCACGGCGGTAACACGGGTTCAAATCCCGTCGGGGACGCCAAAACTTTCAACAATGGTATCAAAATGGCAAAAGTTCTCAACCGAGCCGTCTTCGTGTAAAGCAGGTAGAGAGGTGCAAAAAGAGACGCGAGAGTCGCTCCGATCTTTCTCTCAGCCCGGTATCGCTGTCTTGGTTGATGGTCGCGGCCAAATAGGAACTTACAGAAGCCCGCTGGATTCGATCCTTCGCTATTGAAATCCCCTCTCGTCTCGGACAATTTCAAACTTGGTGAATCCTGCCCGCGCTTTTATCACCTTAACCTTTTTAGCTAATGTTCCAAGTGCCTTCAAAATCTCATTCTTTGACAGCTTACATCTTGCTCCGGCGATCACCCTCACAAGCCTGAGCGTATCGTCAAAGTCTTTGAAGTACAGGCCGTTTTCTTCATTTATCAGGGTCGAGAACGCGCGGATTTCTTGTTCATATTCCCACCTGTCATATTTGGTAAAAGCAATAATTTTTGCATTTTCAGGAGTTAATGACTGTGGAAATGGCAAGCGATTCCTAACGTACTCAATTTTACGAAAGTGTTTGTTTCCTTCAGGTAGTTCAAACTCGATACAAAGACCCTGGTGTTTTTCAGCATAGTGTGCCCACAGAACGGGGTCTCGCCACGTTGCACTGAAACACAGGACCCCTACATGTTGCCCCAGTTCGTTCCTCGTTGCTTTTAATGCCCAGCGATGCCTGCGGTTTGAGAGGTTGTAAGGAATTAACTCGAAGGGGTCATTCAGATCATCAAATCTGGAAATCTTCAGCCTCTTTTCAGCAAGGCTCTTCAAGCCAAATGTTGTATCGAGGAATTTATAGACTCTCATTCCGCAGACTCATCCTCTCGTGCTCGCGCAACCGTGCTCGGAACAATCAGAAGACAATATCCGACAGAATTATGCGCTCTTGGGGTCAGTTTTCGGCATCGGTTTTAGCGGGTAACTCTGGAAAGCCTCGACGGCTTCCGCGTTTGATTGGAACAGGTTCGGGTTTGGGAGATAATGCACAGCCTTGACTGTACGCATCTCCCCAGGCAAATATGATCGTTCATTCATGAAACCTACAAAGTGCACACGTTTCTGAAATACTTTCGCGGACTCCACTGGACTTCTGGGATCGAATACACCGGAAATTGGACCGGGTTGCCCCTTCACCTCTCTCGGTAACCAATGCAATGCCCAATCGTTGGAACCCTTGACGCCGTCTGAGCCGTAGGCGATTTGCCTCCAGTCCAATACATCACCCATCCCGTAAAGATAGTCTCGAACATCCACAAGTACGAGATGATATCGCCCGGGCGTTGGGACGGGGAATTTTGATGGTAGGCCACGCTCGGTACACGCTTTGTCGCTCAAGATCCCCGCGAATTTCAGCATTTGGCTTTCTTCGTCGCTCCGCGAATGTGGACTAGGACTCAGCAGTTCAATCAGCCAGTCAGGTTGACAATCCAAGCGGAAATCGACAGAAGTAAGGCCAACACCAGTTTGGTATTCGTATGTCGCAGACAAACCCGCTTTGTGTATTTCAGCGGCAAAACGAAGTTCGAATAGAAATGAGGCCGGTGCTTTCAATCCACCCCGCATTCGAATCTCCTCCAGAAGAGGACTGGCCCATGCTACCGATTTCAGTTCGTCAATCGCCCTGCAATTCGCCTCTCGTTCTGTCACACCGATTTCGATCTTCAAAGTCATCTCGATTTAGTTTTAAGCTGGGGTGGGCGATGTCGCATTCTCGCCGGTACTCGCTTTTACAGAATCAGGGTCCAATTGGACCCTGATTTTCACTAGATTAATGCCCAGATGTTCAGTTGGGAAAATCTTGCGGAAATTTCGTCAGGTATTCTCGCCATCCAGCGGCGAGAACATTTCGAATGTTTGCCGAAGTTTCTTGTGCAAAAACTTGGGTCCAATCAGGGTCCAATAAGGGCTGTCGGTGCCGTCTAGTTTCAATTAGTTACGAGTTGTTGAGCCCCTTTCACGGCGGTAACGCGGGTTCGAATCCCGCCGGGGACGCCAAAACACCCTTAGAGTTACAATATCCCCCGCCATCTCCGCACAAAGGGAATTGA
>DASZRZ010000291.1:0-4332 GCA_035548935.1 Terriglobales bacterium | reverse complement strand
CACGGCCAGGGTAAAGTCGCACATGGTGGCGATTCCACTGCCTCCGGCGATGGCCGCTCCGTTCACGGCGGCAATGGTGGGCTTGGGGAAGTCGTAAAGCCGCCGGAACACCGCGGCTAGTCTCGTGGAATCCTCCAGGTTCTCTTTGGCGGTCTTACCCAGCAGCCGCTGTAACTCTTCCAGGTCCATGCCTGCGCAAAACGCCTTGCCCGCCCCGGTAATGATAAGAACCTGGGCGGAGGATTGCTCCACTTGATCGAGAGCATGGAGAAGCTCCGCGGCCAGGACAGGGTTGATGGCATTCCGCTTATCGGGACGATTCAGCGTGAGCAGAGCAATCGGACCTTCTTGGTCGAGCAGGATCGTTTCGTAATCCATCGGTAGCGGTTCGAGTTAGCGGTTCGATTTAGCGTCTCGATTTAGCCTCTCGATTTAAAGATGCTATCAAAGTCGAGCCCATGTGGGTCGCAAATGAGCCTCGACTCGCCATTCATGGGCTGCGCCGGTCAGGTGTTGAATTTTGCAGCGATGTCGGCATTGATGCGCAGCACCGAATCCAGCGTTTTGCGGATGGGAGCCTCGGCCCCGCAAGCGGCCAGCGCTTCCAGCACAAGTTCGGTGGGGATGTTTCCGACGAGATCGTCCTGTGCAAAGGGACATCCGCCGAGTCCTCCCATGGCGGAATCGAAGCGGCGCGCACCCGCAACATAGGCGGAGGTGATCTTTCCAACCGCTTCGCTCCTCCGGCTGTGCAGGTGGACGCCGATATCGAGATAGTCAAACTTCTTCAGCACACCACCCACCACTTCGGAGATCAGTTCGGGCGAGGCCAGCCCCACGGTATCCGCGAGCGAGATCGAAGGGATGTTCATCTGTTCGAGCAGGCCAACCGCTTCCACAACCTCTTCCATCGTCCAGGGGTCGCCATAGGGATTGCCGAAGGCCATCGAGATATAGACGACCATGTTCAGTCCGGCTTTGTCGGCCTTGCCGGCAATCTGCTCAAGGATGTCCAGCGCCTGCTCGGGACTTTGGTTCTGATTCTTGCCGAGGAATGTGGGCGAAATCGAATAGGGAAAGCCCAGAGTGCGCACGGCCTCGCTGGCAATGGCGCGATCCGCCCCCTTTTCATTGACCACGATGCCGATGATCTCCACGTCGTCGGGGGGATCGAGCTGCTTCAGCACCTCCTCCGAGTCGGCCATTTGCGGTACGGCCTTGGGCGAGACGAAGCTGACGGCATCAATATGTTTGAACCCAGCGCCAATCAGGGCGCGCAGGTAGGCGGCCTTGGTGGCAGTGGGGATCACGCCCTTCAGCCCCTGCCACGCATCGCGGGGGCACTCGACGAGTTTGATCGTTGAAGACATGATTTACCGGCGGGGCACGTGGGTGCCGGGTTTCTTCCTGTTTGCAGCCCTATGTTTGCAGCACTCCGGTCTTGAACTCCGCAACATCCGGGTTCAGCGCCGCGGCCTCAAGAGCGCGGGTGATGGCAGTGCGTGTCTCCAGCGGGTCGATAATCCTGTCGATCCACAGACGTGCAGCGCCGTAGCGCGGATCGGTCTGCTCGTCGTAGGTCTTCTTCACGGATTCAAACAGTGCGCGCTTCTCCTCATCGCTCAGCTTCTTTCCACCGCGCTCCAGTTGCCGGAGCTTGATTTCCACCAGCACGCTGGCTGCCTGGTCGCCGCCCATCACGGCATAGCGCGCCGTGGGCCATGCAAACAGAAAGCGTGGATCGTAGGCTTTGCCGCACATGGCGTAGTGGCCCGCGCCGAAGGAGCCTCCCATGATCACGGTGATCTTGGGTACCACGGAATTGGAGACCGCATTGACCATCTTCGCCCCGGCTTTAATAATGCCGCTCCACTCGGCATCGCGTCCCACCATGAATCCGTTCACATCGTGGAGGAATACCAGAGGGATGATGTTCTGGTTGCAGTCCATGATGAAGCGTGCGGCTTTTTCCGCCGACTCGGTGTAGATGACACCGCCAAACTCCATGCGCTTGTGGCCTTCACGGTCGATCTGCTGCGCGTGCATCTTCTGATTCGCCACGATTCCAACGGCGAAGCCACCGATGCGGGCGTATCCGCAGAGCACGGTCTGGCCGTATTCGGCTTTGTATTCGTCAAAGCGGCTGCCGTCCACAATGCGGGCGATGATCTCCCGGGTGTCGTATCCCCGCCCCGGATCGATCTCATAGATGCCGTAGATTTCTTCGGCTGCGTAAAGGGGCGGCTCCGGCTCCTTCCGGTCAAACGGAGACTGCCTTCGGACCCCCATCTTGTCGATCAGCGAACGGATGCGCTGCAGGCAGGCTTCGTCGTTGGGCTCGCGGAAGTCCACCTGCCCGGCGATCTGCGAATGCATCTTCGCGCCACCCAGCTCTTCGGCGGAGATTTGTTGTCCAATGGCGGCCTGCACCAGCGCAGGCCCGGCCAGAAAGAGTCCCGAGCCTTCGGTCATCAGGGTGTGGTCGCACATCAGCGGCAGGTAGCCTCCGCCGGCCACGCACATTCCCATGATGGCGGCGATCTGCGGAATGCCCATGGCTGTCATGCGGGCGTTGTTGCGGAACACGCGGCCAAAGTCGTCGGTATCGGGAAAAACGTCCTCCTGCAAAGGGAGGAAGACCCCGGCGGAGTCCACCAGGTAGACGGTGGGAATGTGGTTTTCCAGCGCGATATTCTGCGCGCGGATCACCTTCTTG
Source organism: Terriglobales bacterium (assembly GCA_035548935.1). GTDB lineage: Bacteria > Acidobacteriota > Terriglobia > Terriglobales > Acidobacteriaceae > DASZRZ01. Next base: position 1,616 of record DASZRZ010000291.1, on the reverse strand, counting down.
CTGGTCATGGGAAAGAACGCCCCCGCCTTCACGGTTGCGTCGTTGGCAATCAGCATTACCAGTCGGCCATGGACACGCGCCATGCCGGTAATTACGCCCGCCGCCGCCGCCCCTCCCCACTCTTCGTACATCCCGTGAGCTGCGTAGAGGCCCAGCTCGAAGAACTCAGTCCCCGCATCGATCAGCAGCGCAATGCGCTCGCGGGCCGTGAGCCTTTGGCGGGAGTGCTGCGATTCTATCGCCTTGGCGCCGCCGCCCAGGTGGATCGTCTCTTCTTCATTGCGGATGCTGGAAATGATGGCGGCCATGGCGCGCATGTTTTTTTCAAACCGCGCGGAAGTTGCGTCCACCCGGGTGGGAATAACGGAGGGGTTCGAGGAGACGGGCTCTGGCATGGGCGGGTTGAATCCGTTGTTTGCGGCGTTAATTACGGAGCGTTCCTACAATCTTCCGCAGTTCATCAAGAGAAGTTTTGTCCTTCGGCCCATCGTAATTGATCAAAGGGTCCAACTTGTAACACATTCGCCGATACCCATCTACTTCGATGTCGCTTTGACTCGTATCAACAAAATCATTCCATTCTTGCGGGTATGAAAGCTTATTAAGCAAGAAGCGCTCGATAAGGTCAGCCACATCGTTTTTTGTCATATTCTTGTTAAACGATGATTTCATTGCACCTACTTAAACCATTAACTTGGCGGCCAAAGGTTGATGGGGATTGGTTTTGACAGGTCGCCTGCGGACTGCCGTACTTGCCGGTCTTCGTGACAACCTTTCCCGACGCCAGAATGCCTGGAAGGGTACAGGGCCGATTGTGAAACTGGTTAGTCCCCATCAACGCACTGGACTATTGGTCTCCCCAATGCCCCGCACTTCATCCGGCGGCTAGCTCGATCGGGCGAGAGCCCATCGCCGGGCTGCGACGATCGACCATATGGCTTCCACCAGTCCAAACGGCCACGCGCCTTGAAGGAATCCATATATGGACCCCAGCATGCACGAGAACGCAAAGGCCAGAATGAACCAGCGGCTCTTCGCCTCCATTGCGTAACAGACCAGCATGGAAGTAACGGCGAATAGTCCGAAAAGGGTAAGAGAATCCATGCGTAATCTTCTACGTAAGGGCAGCCAGCTGCCATCAACCATCTGCTTTATTCATCGCTCATGCCGGCCAGAAGCAGGGTCGTAAGCAGGATGCGCTTGAGCCCAATCTCCCGTCCCGCCGCGTCATACCATTCACTGACGGTGTGAGCGCCGCCGCCACTGCCCCCCGCGCCGATTGCGAAGGCTTCGTATCCCAGCGAAATCGGAATATTGGCGTCCGTCGAGGCCCGTTGCTGCCGGGCCTTGTTGCCGAGGAACCCATCCACCGCGTGCAGGGTGGAGAGTAAATGGCTGTCGGATTTGAGGCGGGCCGCCGGACGGCTGCCGATCATCTTCATCTCATAACCAATATCGTGATTGCGCATCAGACCCGTAAAAGTGGACTCCTCGCGCACGGCGCTCTCCAGCGCTTCGCGAAGGGCCCGCTCCAGCCGGTCCACCTGTTCCGCGGATATGGAGCGTATATCCACGCGCATGCTCACCGATTCGGGTATGGAGTTCACCGAAGTCCC
>DASZRZ010000290.1:0-5462 GCA_035548935.1 Terriglobales bacterium | reverse complement strand
TTTTCAGCCCAGTACAACAGGCATTTTTCGGGAATCACACGGCGAGCCCAGGTTGCGCTTGGCCGGTATGCGTGGCCCGGCACTGTACGTGAGCTCGGAAGCGTGCTGGGAAATGCCTGCATGCTCGCGGAAAATGACGTGATTGACGTTTGCGATCTGCCTTCAAGAATCCTGAAAAGCGAGGCCACTCTCAGCCCAGTGGATGTAAACCTTAGCCTGGAGGAGATTCAGCGGCGGCACATCCTGCGGGTGCTCGATGCGGTGGGCGATGACAAGCGGAATGCCGCCGAGGTTCTGGGAATTGGAATTTCAACCCTGTACGCCTTTCTGGCAAAGAATAAACGGGGTGAAAACGGCGGCGGACGCAAAAAAGTTGTGACGCTGACATCAGAACCCTACCTTGTGGAAGCGCCGCCGGCAAGAAACGAAATGCGTCTCAGAGCAAGAAAAGGATAGTTACAACTTGCTGTAAAACACGCCAATGCCGCCCCCCCGCAACCTGGGCCTGTCCTTCTTAACACACGCGAAACAAATGCTTTCTTCCCTATTCCAGGAACCAAATCTGGCTCAACGTCCCAATCAATGACTCTGTTACGATCAAAGGTTGCTGCCTGCATAGAGGTGGCTTCCGCATAAGGTCCATAAATTTATTTACTGAATCCCCTACTTTCCGGGGGGAATCTTATGGTGATACGCGCCGGTGTTGTGTGTCGAGGTATGGAACCGCCTCCCGGAGGCGTCTTACACTGTAGGGGTCACTGTTAGCCGCAAACTTATCTGCAAAAGTACCGTTGGGAATCTTGCAGGTCCGATTTTTTGCAAGTCCGATCTTTAAAATTGCAATATTGCCCAGGAATCTCCGGTTTCCGGAGGCAAGTGGAGACGATCATAGAAATGCTAGATGTTAGTGGCAACGGTCACACAAACAGAGCAGTTTTCCTGATTCCCGCTTTGCTGGGAGTGCTGGCAGGGTGCACTGTTGGTCCGAAGTATCAGCGTCCTCAGGTGAAAGCTCCGGAGACCTATCGGGGCGCAAGCGCGGCTGTGCCTGCTGACGCCGCCGGGTCGATTGCCGACATGAAGTGGTTTGAGGTGTTCAATGACCCTCAGCTTCAGCAGTTGGTCCGGACGGCTCTGGCAGAAAATTATGACTTGCGCGAAGCGGCAGCCCGGGTCGAGGCGGCACGCGCCAGCCTGGGAGTGACCCGGGCGGATCAGTTTCCCACGGTAGGTGCGACCGCCGATCTCACGACCCTGAAGTTTTCCTCGGGTGGGCAGTTTCCCCTTCCCGCGGGATTCTCCACGGAGAGGCGGTATGGGTCCGTCGCTCTGAATCTTCTCTCGTTTGAGGTGGACATGTTCGGGCGGCTGCGCCGCGCCACGGAAGCCGGGCGGGCGAATTTGCTGGCCAGCGAGGCGGCGCGCAAGGCTGTGACAACGACCCTCGTGGGTGACGTGGCGAATGCCTACCTCAACCTTCTCGAACTGGATAGTGAACTCGAGATCGCCCGGCGCACACTCTCCAGCCGCGAAGACAGCCTGCGGCTGATTCGATTGCGGCAGGAGGGCGGCCTCTCCACCCGGCTCGATCTTCGCCAAGCCGAACAACTGGTTTATACCGCCAAGCAAACGATCCCCAACACCGAAAAGCTTGTGGAACAGACCGAGAACCAGATCAGTCTGCTGCTGGGCAAAAATCCGGGGCCCATTACGCGAGGACGCTTACTGAAAGAGCAGGAACTCCCGGTCTCAGTGCCGGCGGGCCTTCCCTCGAATTTGCTGGAGCGAAGACCCGATATTGTGGTGGCGGAGCAGAATTTGATCTCCGCCAACGCCATGATCGGGGTGGCGCGGGCTGCATACTTTCCAAGAATTACTCTAACGGGATACCTGGGAACGCAGAGCAGCGCCCTGAACAGCCTGTTCACAGGACCAACCCGGACGTGGCAGTTCGTTCCGCAGGTGAGCCAGCCGATCTTCAATGCCGGGCGTAACCGCTCGAATGTACGGCTGGCCAAGGCGCAGCAGCAGGTTGCGCTGGTGCAGTACGAAAGGGCCATTCAGACTGCATTCCGCGAAGTTTCCGATTCCCTGATCGCCTATCGCAAGGTGAAGGAAGTACTGGAGCAACAGGAATTGCTGTTCACTACACTGAAGGACCGCTCGGATTTGGCTTATGTGAGGTACAAGGGCGGGGTGGATACCCTGTTCAGCGCACTGGATGCGGACCGCGATTTGTTTGCGGCTGAGCTTGCTGTGGCTCAAACCCGTCGCGACGAAATCCAAAGCCTGGTTCAGCTTTATAAGGCCCTGGGGGGCGGCTGGCAGCAATAGCTCATCCCGCGGGAAAGCGCATTGACCAATTAAGGTTCTCGATCAATTAAGAGGGTTTCATGGTAAAGAGGATGATCCTGATGTTGGCAGTGGTCGCGCTGATTGTAGCGGGCCTCGGCTTCGTTAAGTACCGTCAGATTCAGGCAGCTATGTCGATGTCTTTCCAGCCCCCGCCGGAGGCTGTGACCACAGTGGTGGCAAAGCGGGAACAGTGGGCATCCAAGCTTTCGTTGATCGGGACAATGGCCGCGGTGCAGGGTGTGGTGGTGAGCGCCGACATGCCGGGAATCGTCTCCCGCATTGCGTTCGAGTCGGGAATGCAGGTGAAAAAGGGAGATATGCTGGCCCTGCTCGATACCAAACAGGAAGAGGCCCAACTGGCGGCTACCGAGGCGCAGCGCGATCTGGCCCGGCTCAATTTCGAGCGGCTGCAGCCCTTAATCGACAAGGGAGTAATTACCCGCGCGGAGTTTGACCAGGCGAGTTCGCAGCAGAAAGAGACGGATGCGCGTGTGGGCGAGATTCGCGCCACGATTGAGCGCAAGACCATCCGGGCGCCATTCTCGGGAACTCTTGGCATCCGGCAGATCAATCTCGGACAGTATCTGGCAGGAGGAGCGGCGGTGGTTCCCTTGCAGTCGCTGGATCCCATCTACGTGAACTTCGGAGTTCCGCAGCAGCAGGTAACAGCGGGCGATGTTCGCGTGGGCCGCAAGCTGCACGTAACCACCACCGATCTGCCCGGAAAGGATTTCATCGGGCAGGTAACGGCGATCGATTCCACGGTCAACGAGACGACGCGAAACCTTCAGGTACAGGCCACGCTCAGCAATCCTCAAGGGAGGCTGCGTCCGGGGATGTTCGTACAGGTCGAGGTTGGGCTGGGGGAAAGCCGCTCCGTCATCGCTTTGCCCGCATCCGCCATTAACTATGCGCCCTATGGGGATTCGGTTTTCATCGTTACCAATCTGCAGGATGAGAAGAAGCAGACCTACAAGGGAGTTCGCCAGCAGTTCGTAAAAGTAGATGGTTCGCGGGGAGATCAGGTGGCGGTGGTTTCCGGCATTAATCCGCAAGACGAGGTGGTCTCTTCCGGGACGTTCAAGCTGCGCAATGGCGCGGCAGTCCAGGTGAACAACAAGATACAGCCGGCCAACAGTCCGGCGCCCAAGCCGGAGGATAACTGATGCGGCTTACCGATCTATTCATCAAACGTCCGGTTCTGGCGATTGTGGTGAACCTGGTGATCCTGATTGCCGGACTGCAGGCGATACGCTCGTTGAGCGTGCGGCAGTATCCACGCAGCGACATCGCCGTGGTCAAGGTCTCTACCGTATACGTGGGCGCGAATGCGGATCTGGTCCGGGGCTTTATTACCACGCCGCTGGAGCGGGTGATCGCAAGCGCCGACGGCATCGACTACATGGAGTCCGCGAGCGCGCAGGGGATGAGCACGATCACCGTGCACCTGAAGCTCAACTACGACACCAACGCTGCCCTCACCCAGATTCAGGCCAAGGTGGCGCAGGTACGGAATGATCTGCCTCCCGAGGCCGAGGCTCCCGTCATTGAACTCGAAACGGCAGACACGCAGTTTGCCGCCATGTATATCGGCTTCTCATCCGCCGACCTGGACCCCAATCAAATCACCGACTACCTGACCCGGGTGGTGCAACCGAAGCTCAGCGCAATCAGCGGCGTGCAGCGCGCCGACCTGCTGGGCGGGCGTACGTTTGCCCTGCGCATATGGCTGAAGCCGGACGCCATGGCCGCTCATGGTATCTCTCCCACGGAGCTGCGCGAAGCTCTGGCGAGAAACAACTACCTTTCCGCGGTGGGAAAAACCAAGGGAACGATGGTATCGGTGAACCTGGTTGCCAACACCGATCTGCGAACCGCGGAAGAGTTCCGCCAATTGGTGGTGAAGGAGCAGAACGGAGTTGTAGTCCGTCTGGGAGAGGTTGCCGACGTTGTACTGGGCGCCGAAAGCTACGACGAAGATGTCCGCTTCAATGGAGAGAAGGCGACCTTCATGGGGATATGGGTGCTCCCCACGGCCAATTCGCTGGAGGTCATCGGCAAGGTGCGAAAGGCCATCCCGGAGATTCAGGCCCAGATGCCAGCCGGGATCAAGGTCGCAATTCCGTATGACTCGACCGAGTACATCCAGGATTCCATCACCGAGGTGCTCCGCACACTGACCGAGACCCTGCTGATCGTTATCGTGGTGATCTTCCTGTTCCTGGGCTCGTTTCGTTCCGTAATCATTCCAATTGTTGCGATTCCCATTTCGCTGATTGGCGCGGTTTTCCTGATGCTGGTTGCGGGCTTCACCGTCAATCTGCTCACCCTTCTGGCAATCGTTCTTTCGGTAGGACTGGTGGTGGATGACGCCATCGTAATGGTGGAAAACATTGAACGGCATCTTCACGAGGGCCAGGGCCCGAAAGAGGCGGCGATCTCGGCCGCCCGTGAACTGGTGGGACCAATCATAGCGATGACGATCACCCTCGCGGCGGTATATACGCCCGTGGGAATCCAGGGCGGGTTGACGGGCGCCTTGTTCCGGGAATTCGCCTTCACGCTGGCGGGAGCGGTGATCGTTTCGGGCGTGGTTGCCCTTACGCTCTCTCCGATGATGGGCTCGAAGCTGCTGCGCTCCGGAGACAGCGAGCGCGGATTCGCCGGCTGGGTGAATCGCCGTTTTGACTCTGTGCGTGAGGCCTACACGCGTGCGCTTTCCGGTACGCTTCGCTTCCGGCCCGTGGTCTTTGTGCTCTGGGCAATCGTAGCCGCGCTGATCGTGCCTTTTTACATGTTCTCAATGCGTGAGCTGGCGCCGAAGGAAGATCAGGGCGTGGTCTTTGGGATTGTGCAGTCCTCTCCAAACTCCACCATCGACCAGACATCTTTATTCATGAAAGAGGTACACGACGTCTATCGCTCCATTCCCGAGACCAAGAGTATCTTCCAGCTAATGCAGCCTACAGGCGGATTTGGCGGCATGGTGGCCAAACCGTGGAGTGAGAGAAAAAAGACAACGCAGCAGCTTCTGGTTGAGACCATGGGGCCTCTTTCAAAGATTGGGGGAATCCGCATCATTCCCCTTACTCCCTCACCGCTTCCCG
>DASZRZ010000289.1:0-2783 GCA_035548935.1 Terriglobales bacterium | reverse complement strand
GCCCGGGCGCGGCTCGGCACGGTAGCCAACGGCCCTGATCTGGAGCCGGTACTCGCCCGCAGCCAGATTGTCGATGCGATAGTTCCCCTTCGAGTCGGAGAGCACAATAACGTTGATACGGGTTTTCGCATTTTGGGCCTCCACAAATGCGGCACGAAACGGAGAGCCCTCCGGGTCTTTTACGGTTCCCGTAATGGTGGCACCGTGACATGCTGAGACAAACAGAACCACCAAGGTGAGCGAGCAGAAGAAATTAATCAAGGAACGCATGAGGCCTCCGTCCGGGTAAGGATTTTATACAATTTTCCGCCTTACGGGGGCCGGGAACGAGTGACAACCCCGAATTTTCGAGGGGCCACCAATGAGGGGGACATCATGAAACGGCGCGTCGGCATTATCGGGATGGGATGGGTAGGGGCCAGCGTTGCGATTTCCACGCTGCACTCGGGGATTACGGACCAGCTTCTGCTGCATGATCTGCGCGCGGATCGCGCCGAGGGCGAGACGATGGACCTGGCGCATGGGGGACCGTTTTATCCGTCGGCGACGGTGCGGGTTGGAACCATCGAAGAGATGGTGGATGCCGATGCGGTGGTAGTGACCGCAGGCCACGGAGGTGGTCCCGGGCAGTCCCGGCTGGAGCTGCTGCGCGAGAACGCGGCTGTAATCGAACAACTCGGTCAACAGCTTACGCGCTGCCGGGGGACCATCATCGTGGTGACAAACCCAGTGGATGTCCTGACGCGGCTGATGAAAAAGGCCAGCGGCCTGCCCTCGGCGAGGGTGCTGGGCACAGGCACCATGCTCGACAGCGCGAGGCTGCGCGCTTCGCTAAGCAAAACTCTGGAGATCGATGCCCACTCGATCCACGCCTACGTAGTAGGAGAGCACGGAGATTCGGAGGTGGTTCTGTGGTCGGGAGCGCGGGCGGGAGGGGTGCGCCTGAGGGACTGGCCGGGCTGGAAGAACGAACGTGAGACACGAATCGCGCATGAAGTTCAAAGAGCCGCCTACGAGATCATCCAGAGGAAGGGCGCGACAAACCATGCCATCGGTTTGGCGACCGCCGACCTGCTGCGCTGCATTCTGCGAGGGGAGAGGCGAATCCTGACTGTATCGAGAGTCCAGGAGGGCGCCTTTGGAGTGAGCGATATCGCACTATCGCTGCCAACGGTGGTGGGGACCGAAGGCGCTACCCGGATCATCGAGCCTGAAATCAGCGCAGACGAGCGGAGTGCCTTGCAACATTCCGCGGAGGTTCTGCGGGAGGCCGGGCGCCAGGTGGGACTGGAATAGCTGGCTGAGTGTGAGCAGGATCACAATATTTGGTGCGGAAGATCACTGTCTGAAGTTCAAGGATGCCTCAAGATTCGTTTGCATCAAACGTTGCAGCGGAAAAGAGGACATCCATGAAGTCAGCGGGACTTTACTTATTCGTAGGCCTGGCAGTTTTCTCCCTCGCGGGATGCAACAAGGTTGAAGCTCCCAAGGTTGCGCCGGTTCAGCAGACGAGTCCCGCGCCTTCCGCGGTAATCGCTCCAGTGAGCATCAATGCACTGATGGTCGCCATGGTCGATCATGCCGCGCACGCGCTCTGGGACGTTGAGATCACCGGACGAAAAGGAATCGGTCCAAAGAACGACAAAGAGTGGCGGGAAATTGAGCACCACGCCATCCAACTAGCCGGGGCGGGGGCTTTGATCTCTTCCGGCGGCACGGGGCCGCTGGACGCAGAATGGTCGAAGTCTCCGGACTGGAAGAAATTTGCCAAACAGCTCAGCGACGTGGGATTGGAGGCCCGGAAAGAGGCCCACGACAAGGACCTGAAGGGGCTCATCAATACGAATGACAAGCTGGTGGCGACGTGCCAGCAATGCCACGACGAGTTCAAGCCGGGGCTTCCAACTGAGGGCATCGTGCACCCGCACGACGACTAGAGCGCACGGCGGGGCTCTTAAAAACCCCGCGTCAATACGCCATTAGACCGCCCCCATGGTGAAGCCCAATTTGTATAGGCCGCCGCTCTGGACAGACTCAGAGCGGCGATTTAATGTTTGAGCGGTTATTTCAGGTTTCATGAACTCTTCGGGCTCCGCGACCGAAGGGGACGACGGTTAGAAATGAATCCCTCCAAGGCTGATTTGCAGTTTAAGAAGGTGCTGCTGGGCGTCGATTACTCTTCGTGCGCCGAAACGGCATTTCCGCATGCGCTGGCAATGGCAAAGAGTTTCGGAGGAATTCTGTACCTGGTCCATATCACCACGCCGGATGTGTATGGCTACGCTCCGGAACAGTCCTCGCCGGGGCTTTTCGAACAAATCCGTAAGAACGCCCGCGAGCAAATGGCCGAATTTACGGCCAAGGTTAATTTTGAGGGTGTTCCATTCCAGACACTGTTTGGAGAGGGCGAGGTGTGGGACACCATGGAAAGAATGCTGGCCGAGCACGGAATCGACCTGATCGTGGTAAGTACGCATGGGCGACGAGGCTTGAAGAAGCTGGTGATGGGCTCGGTTACGGAAGAGATAATCCGCGTAGCAACGGTTCCGGTATTGACGGTGGGGCCGCATTGCTCGCAATCGGAGGGCATTGCCTACCGCACGATCCTGCACCCTACCGACTTTTCGACCCAGGCGGCAGCGGCACAGCGGGCAGCGGAGTCGCTGGCTGAGAAGTTCGATGCCACGCTGGTTCTGCTGCACGCAGGAGAGGCCGCGATCGCGGAGGACATAAAGAAGCGAACCCGGGAAGATGCCCGGCTTGCGGCCAAACTTGAAGCCCTG
>DASZRZ010000288.1:0-1832 GCA_035548935.1 Terriglobales bacterium | reverse complement strand
AGGTTGTGGAGGTTCAAGCCGGCCAGCAGGTCGGCTTGATGCAGGGTCAGCCGATTCTCCATGTGAAAGCGAAGAGCGTTGGCGCGGGCGACCTTGAGTGCGTCGGGAGAGATATCGGAGGCATGGATTTCAGCCAGCGGTAATTCGTGAGCCAGGGCTAGGGCGATGCATCCGGAACCGGTTCCCACGTCGATGAGACGCGGAATCCCAGGGGCGGAGGCGATGTGGGCTTTTGCGAGATTGAGGACGGCCTCCACCGCATGCTCCGTTTCAGGACGGGGGATGAGCACGGAGGGGTTGACGATGAGATCGAGGCCCCAGAATTCCTGATGTCCTGTGATGTATTGCGTGGGGGTGCCGAGGGAGCGCTGCTCCAGTGCGTCCCGGTAACGTTCGCACTCTTCGGCGCTCAGGCTGTACTCGGGATGGGTGTAGAGGAACGTCCGGTCCCGGCCCAGAGCGAACATGAGAAGCAGTTCGGCATGGCGCTGCGGCGAGCCGATGCCGGCAGCCTGCAACTGCGAAACCGCCGTACTCAGCGCCTGGGATGCCTGCATGGTCCGAGGTTAGCAGAAGCCAGTCCGCGCAAGGAATCAGTGGTCGTAGTGCAGCAGCGAAAGGACTTCATAGCCCGCCAGCTTGTCGCGGCCCTTGAGAAAGTCGAGTTCCACGACGAAGCTAAGGCTCTCGACCTTCCCACCAAGAGACTCCACCAGTTTGACGGTGGCTAGTGCAGTTCCGCCGGTTGCCAGCAGATCGTCTACGATCAGCACGCTCTGGCCGGGCTCGATGGCGTCTTTGTGAATTTCGAGGGTATCCTGCCCGTATTCGAGATCGTAGGTCCATCGGGCGGTTTGGCCGGGAAGCTTTTTGGGTTTGCGAACCGGTACGAAGCCGGCATTGAGCCGGTAGGCGAGCGCGGGGCCGAAGATGAATCCGCGAGCCTCGATGCCGACGACAACATCGACACGGCGGCCAATGTAGCACTGTCCCAGGCTGTCGATGAGCTTGGCGAAGCCGAGCTTGTCTTTGAGCACGGTGGTGACGTCGTAGAAGAGAATGCCGGGCTTGGGAAAGTCCGGAACTTCACGGATCAGTTTTTTGAGGAAATCACCATCGGAGGCAGCAAGCTTGGCCTGAGGCATCGTTCACCATGTTCCTTCTATACGAAATGTTTTCAAATCCGGCACCGGATTCGAGGGGAGTTCTTCCACATTATCAACACGAGCGGCGCGGGGCCCCTGGATCAGCTTTTGCCGCAAGGCGGAGAGCTGTTCCCGGGAACCCATGGCCAGCACTTCGACGTTGCCGTCATGGTTGTTGCGAACCCATCCGTTAATGCCGAGCAACTTCGCCTCACGCTCCACAAACCAGCGAAAGCCCACACCCTGAACCCGTCCGCGAACAACGTAGCGGCGGGCCTCGGAGGGGAGATGGGAGTCGCTGGCCATGGCAAGTCCGCCGCTGCCGGTGTTCAGGCGCGGGAGAGGTAGGAGCCCTCACTGGTGTCGATGCGAATTTTTTCACCCACGTTGATGAAGGGCGGCACATGCACGATAAGGCCGGTTTCCATGGTTGCGGGCTTCATTACGTTGGTGGCGGTGGCCGACTTCAGACCCGGCTCGGTATCCACGACCGTTAGCGTTACGGTTTGCGGCAACTCGATGCCCACGGGCTTACCGTCAAAAAACTCGACTTTGATCTGGAGGTTCGAGGTGAGGTATTCGACGCTATCGCCGAGCACGTCCCTGTTCAGCTGAGTCTGCTCGAAGGTTTCGGTGTTCATGAAGTGGTAATCGTCGCCGTCGTTGTAGAGGTATTCCATCTCAACC
>DASZRZ010000287.1:0-4943 GCA_035548935.1 Terriglobales bacterium | reverse complement strand
TCATCACGTGGCCCTGCAAGTTGAGAATCTCGCCCAGAAAGTGGAAGACCTCAAGCGAAGCGGGGTGCGCCTGGTCACGGACGAGATTCAGGTTGGAGCCGGTGGGCATCTCTACGTTTTCATTCATCCATCGAGTGCCGGTGGGGTGCTGCTGGAGCTTTGCCAGGACCCGCCGCGAGGTATTTGACGGACTTCGGGCTCTTACGCCAATCTGGACCGCATGCTCATATTGGGTATCGACACCTCAGCGCGGGATGGAAGCATTGCGGTAGCCCATGGCGATTCCGGAAACTTCCGCCTTGTGGAAGTTGTTCCGCTAACCGCGGGAGCCTATTCTGCGGAACTCATTCCACAATTGACGGCCCTGCTGGAACGCCACGGAAAAAACAAAAGTATGCTGCAGGCGGTTGCCGTCGCCTCAGGTCCCGGGTCGTTCACCGGCCTTCGCATTGGACTCTCGACAGCGAAGGCGCTGGCGGAGGCCATGGGAATCTCCATCGCGGCGGTTTCCACGCTGGAAGCGGTTGCGTTCAGCGCCAGCCAAGGCCGTGAACCGGCGGCAGGAGGAATGGCGGAACGTCCTTTGCTTACGGCGCTGGTACTTGCGGCACTGGACGCAGGCCGCGGCCAGATTTTTCTGGGGGAGTACCACCTTGCAGAGGGCGGGGCTCCGCTTTGCATTTCCGAGTCGCTGGTAACCCTGGAAGAGCTGGTGCTCTCCAGCCGTCAGCGGCCCGATGCCACCGTGGTTACTCCTTCTCAGGTGGTGTTCGATGCGCTTGAGGCAGCCGGTCTGGGGGCTCGTCTTATTGCCCAGCCGAAAGCGGACGTGATTGCCAGAATCGGGCTGGAAAAGATCGGGCGCGGGGAGACCGTCTCCGCCGAGCTGCTCGATGCAAACTACCTTCGCCGTCCGGATTCGGCCAATCTACCGGTACATCCCGAGATCTCGTCGTGACTTCATAATTGGAACGGCCCGCATGATCTCCCTTCGATCCGGCAACGTTGACGACATACCGGCCATGCGGCAGTTGGAATCCACCGCGGCATCGTCGGCCCACTGGCGGGAAGCCGAATACCTGCTTATTTTCGATCCCCAGGCCGCGCAGCGCATGGCGCTGGTTGCTACAGAAGACGCCATAAAAGACACCGTGGAAATATCCCCCTCGGGCACGCTTATTGGTTTTCTGGTTGCGCGCACCTCCGGCCCGGAGTGGGAGCTGGAAAACATCGTGGTTGCGGCCTCCGCGCGCCGCCGTGGGATTGGGAGATCTCTGGTTGCCGAGCTGTTGCAGTGCGCCCGCCAGTCTGGTGCGGAGGGCGTCATTCTGGAAGTTCGCGCGTCGAATCTGCCAGCAATCGCTCTTTACGAATCCCAGGGTTTCAAGGCATGCCGACGGCGGAGCGCCTACTATAGCCATCCCGAAGAGGACGCAATTCTCTATCTTAATCCTCTGCGGTTGGAGTCTCCCGAAACTCGTTGAAGGGGGTGGGAGGCTGTGCTAGGTTACATTCAATTCACTTGGAGGTTCGCTGGATGGCATCGCAAGCTCAAGAGTCGTTCCATATCAGCAACGAAGAATATCGTCGCCTGGCCGCTGAGCACGCCCGTTATTCCCAGCAGCTGGACGGCCTGCTGCAAAAAAGGTACCTCTCCGAGGATGAAAAGGTGGAAGAAGTCCGCCTTAAGAAACTGAAGCTGAGACTGAAAGACGAGATGGGCAGGATCGAACAGATGCACCGTCTCCAGGGCAGTAACGTAGCCTGACCGGTTGGATTTGCGGCATACGGCGCACCCATGGCCGCTGAAGCTATGCGGTTCTGGAGCGATTCCGGATGCCTGCGCCTGATTATCGTAACCACCTTCCGCTTCATTAGCGATACGCTACATCCCTGTTCATCCGTTGAATGCCTGATTCAGGATTGAATGAAAGAGGCCCGGGAGAGTTCCCGGGCCTTTATAATTCGATATCCGATGGTTAAAGACGGCATCTTCTACGGTTTGGGCATGATCGCGGCTGCGATTCTGCTGGGTTGGATTACCTCTCCCTTGTGGTCGGTAATTCCGGCGGCTCTGGCGATCTTTTTTCTGTGGTTCTTCCGCGATCCGGAGCGCGCCATTCCTTCCGTTGAGGGCGCCGTGGTTTCACCGGCGGATGGACGTGTTACCGATATCACCCCGGTCAGCGTCGATGGCCGCCCGCATACGCGCATCAGCATCTTTCTGAACGTCTTTGACGTACACGTGAATCGTTCGCCGGTTGCGGGAGTGATTCGCGATGTCCGCTATCGCAAGGGACTTTTCAAAAACGCCATGGGATCGCACAGCGCAGACTCCAACGAGCAGAATATTGTCACCGTGGATGATGGCCAGCGGCAGGTGGTTTTCAAGCAGATTGCCGGCCTGTTGGCGCGCAGGATCGTCTTTACCCGCAAGGTTGGCGACCGCGTGGCTCGCGGCGAGCGCGTGGGGTTGATCAAATTCGGGTCCCGTGTAGATGTGGTGTTGCAAGGCGATGTGGCCGTACAGGTCAAGGTGGGGGAGCGGGTTTCCGGCGGTTCCAGTATCCTTGCCCTTGCACCGGTTCAACCGCTTGCGATGGGAACCCAGTCGCAAGAGGGATTCACGAAGTCGCTGATGGATCATCGTTAACAGAAGGCGGTTCATGGCAGGCAGCAAGGAGGGTTCGTGAAGCCGATTCCGCAGCGCCGCGAAGGTGATCGTACCGGCCGCTCCCGGCGTATGCGCCGGGGCGCTTATCTCCTGCCGTCCTTGTTTACCACCTTCAATATCGCCCTGGGTTATTACGCCATACACCAGACATTTTTCGGAAGTCTGAGCCAGCCGTGGCATTACGACAATGCGGCCCGGGCTATCGGATATGCCGTCCTATTCGATGGCCTCGATGGTCGTATTGCACGCATGACCAATACCACCAGCGACTTTGGCCGCGAATTCGACTCCCTGGCGGACGTGATTACCTTTGGCGTGGCTCCGGCCATGCTGGCATGGGTGTGGGGCTTCGCCGTCGTCGGCCCAATCTCCGGGCGCACGATGCTTGCCCGCATCGTTCAGCTTGGAGCCGTGGCAAGCTTTGCCTTCCTGATCGCGGGCGCCAGCCGTCTCGCCCGCTTCAATATCCAGACGAATCCGCAGCCGTCGAATCCTGGGCGTCCGGGGCGCAAGTACTTCGTCGGAATGCCCATCCCGGCTGGGGCAGGCGTCATCGCCGCAACCGTGCACTTTACCAATGGGACTCCACTGGCAAGCTGGTGGATGGCTCTCATCTGGGCTGTGTTCGTCTTTGCCGCCAGTTTCCTCATGGTGAGTACGTGGCGTTTCTACAGCTTCAAGGATCTCGATCTACGCAACCGCCATCCCTTCTGGCTGGTGGTATTTCTTGGCGTGGTGATCGCCCTCATCCGGGCCTTTTCCGAGTATGTGCTTTTCATTTTCGCGCTTGGCTATATGCTCTCCGGAGTTCTGGCGCGGCTGATCTTTAACATACGGCGGCGCTGGAATCCACCGCCGGCCCCAGGCCCCAACTCGTCCGATGGCGGCAATCAGGATCCCGTTGTGGGATACAAGGAAGCCTCCCAACTGCAATGAATCAGAATCTACGTCGCGTTATCCCGATTGCATCGGGACACATGCCAGGCAAGACTTTTCGCGTTGCGATTGTTGGCGCGGGCACACTTAAGGGCAGGGAACTGGCGGAGGTGCTGCCGGAAATCCCCATGCCCATCGCCGATACGAAATTGCTCGACGACGATGACAGTCTTGGCCAGCTAGAAGCCGTTGGCGGCGAGGTTACATTCGTTCAGAGTGTCAGCCGCGATAACTTCGATAACATCGATTTTGCCTTTTTTGCCTCGAACGCCCAGTTTACGCGGAGAAACTGGACCCTCGCCCGCGACGCCGGCGCCAGCGTGGTGGATCTTTCCTACGCCCTTGAGAGCGAAAAGAACGCCAAAATCCGCGCTCCCTGGATAGAACGGGAGCTGGGCCAGACGCCGGTTCCTGAACTGGAGCCCGGTCCTGTGGTTGCCGCTCATCCCGCGGCGGTCATGCTGGCATTGCTGTTGATACGGGCACAGCGCGTGGCTGCGGTACGCACCGCCGTGGCAACCGTCTTTGAGCCGGCGTCCGAATATGGGCGCGCGGGGATGGATGAACTTCACGAGCAGACCGTGAATCTGCTATCCCTGAAGGAGATGCCCAAGCAGGTCTTCGACATTCAGGTGGCCTTCAACCTCATTACCGGACTGGGCGAAGAATCGACGGTGCTGCCGCTTGAGAGCACCGAGCGGCGCATGCTGGAGCACTACCGGCAGATCGTCTCCGGCAATGCTCCTGCCCCATCGCTCACATTGGTGCAGGCTCCGGTCTTTCACGGATATGCGATGTCGCTCTATATCGAATTGGAAAAACCCCCATCGGTGGATTTTGCCCAGGCAATCGGTGGCGATCACGTCGTCCTCTCGGAGAGCCCGGAGGATTTTCCCAACAATGTAAGCGCCGCGGGGCAGAATGACGTACTGATCTCGGTGCGTCCGGATTTACAGAGCCCCTCCGCCTTCAGGGTTTGGGCTGCGGCCGATAATCTTCGCCTGCATGCGCTTACGGCATTGGAGTGTGCGCAGCGGCTGAGCGCGACCCGGCCCAAGGGCAAGGTGCAATAACAATGTCATGGCCTGCCGCGAACCGCTGGCTGATCGTACTCGGCATTTTTCTGCTGAGCGGCTGCGGATATCGTGCCGGGAGTGGGGCCAGCCGCCTGCCTTCTCAGGTTCGCAGCATTGCCGTCCCCGCTTTCGTGAATCAAACCCAGACTTACCGTGTGGAGCAGGTTTTAACCGCCGCGGTGGTTCGGGAGTTTCTTACCCGCACCCAATACCGCATCAGCAGCAACGCCAGTGAAGATGCCGACCTCACGCTTCGC
>DASZRZ010000286.1:0-3074 GCA_035548935.1 Terriglobales bacterium | reverse complement strand
CTGGCGTGTTTATGTAAGGAGAGTGGCAGAGCGATATAAAGGGCACATTTTCTACTACGAGGTATGGAATGAGGCATCCTATGACGGGTTCTATAAGGGGTCTGTTCCTCAGATCGTTGAATTGGCCCGACTGGCATATGAAACTTTGAAGCAGGTGGACCCAAGGATTCAGGTACTTTCTCCTTCGGCGACGGGGGCCAGCGGACTGCAGTGGTTCCGGAAATATCTGGAAGCCGGCGGGGGAAATTATGCCGATGCTATTTCGTATCATTTCTATGTTTTTCCATTGCCCCCTGAACCGATGTACCCCCTCGTTCAGCAAGTAAGAAATGAGATGGCCCGCTATGGAGTTGCCACAAAGCCACTGTGGGACACCGAATTTGGCTGGATTAATGTCAAGTTAAGCGAGCGGGATCAAGCCGCCTATGCTGTCCGGGCGTTGCTTCTGGATAGGGCAGCCGGCGTCGACCGGGCCTTTTTCTATGAATGGGGGACACGAGCGCCACAAACCGTATTCATGACCGAGGAGGATGGAAAGACTCCCACCATGGCCGGGCGCGCATACTCCGTAGTCCAGGACTGGATGACCGGTTCCATCGTTAAGAGGTGCCTGTCCAAGGATGTACCTCCGGTTTCGAGAGCATCCCATGCCCTTTGGATATGTGAACTCCAACGTGATCGAAAGCCGGCGTGGATTGTCTGGAACCCCGACGGAATAGCGACATATAAAATTCCTCCTGAATACCTTGTGGAGCAGGTGCAAGGAATTGACGCGACGATTTATTCTCTTCCGAAATCCAGGGAAATCCCCATCAGTCCAGCTCCTGTTTTGCTGAGCCCACGCGGATGGATTGGGGCCAAGGCGCGAAATTAGACGGTACTTTTGACCGTGGAATTGAACGCCCAGTACAGGTCAATCCGACTTTCGTAACCCTGGTTTCCTGATCCCGCCGTGGCAGAAGCACTGAAGTACACTGCGTTTTATTACGGCAGCCGCGCCTCCGCTTCCTTCCCGTAATCTTCTCCGCCTGCCAGCCGGCTGGCACACTCCTTGAAGCTGCAACCACTCCCCCGCAGCCTGGAGGATTTCATGTCGCGTATTTTGCGGGATGTGCTGCGCCGTTCTGTGCTCTATTTTCTGGTGGGATATTCGCTGATTGGGGCTGCTTCTGAGATTCAGCCCAAAGTGCTCGGGCCCGACGGAGGTGACGTCCGCAGCCTGGCAGGCGTTCCCGGCAATTCCAAACGTATTTTCCTCGGCACGAGTTCCGGCAGGATGTTTCTCTCCGAGGATGGCGGAGCCACGTGGCAGCGATTTGCCCAGTTTGGACAGGGCTTCGATTATGTCCTCGACCAGATCGTCGTCGATCCCGCCGATACGAATGTGATGTACGTTGCGGCGTGGAGCATCGAAAAAAACTCCGGGGAGCTATTCAAGTCGCGGGATGGCGGCAAGAAGTGGGCCTCGCTCTCTGGCATGCAGGGGCAATCCATCCGCGCGCTGGCGCTGGCGCCTTCCAATTCCAAGCTGCTGATTGCGGGCACGCTCCAGGGTGTTTTTCGAAGCACGGACGCGGGCGAGAGTTGGAGCCTGATCTCTCCTCCCAATCATCCGGACATTAAGAACATCGAGTCCATCGCAATCGATCCCAGAAATCCGGCGGTCATCTATGCAGGGACCTGGCATCTGCCGTGGAAGACCGCCGATGGCGGAGCCACCTGGCAGCATATGGACCGCGGCATCATTGATGATTCCGACGTGTTCTCCATCATCGTCGACCCGAATCAGCCGGAGGTGATTTATGCCAGCGCGTGCTCGGGGATTTACAAGAGCGAATCCGCGGGCGATCAGTTCCACAAGATTCAGGGTATTCCAGCGACCGCCCGGCGCACCCGGGTGTTAAAGCAGGATCCGAACCATTCCAACATCGTTTATGCCGGGACCACACAGGGTCTCTGGAAGACGATCGACTCGGGCCGCACCTGGACGCTGGCCTCTACCGCGAACCTGATCGTGAACGACGTTTTTGTCGATCCCTCCGATTCCGACAAGGTTTTGCTGGCGACGGACCGCAGTGGAGTGCTCGTCAGCCGCGACCGTGCGCGCACCTGGACTGCGACGAACAGCGGGTTTTCGCATCGTCAGGTTGCGTCGGTCCTGGTGGACCGGTCCAAGTCCTCGGTAATGTATGCGGGCGTGGTAAATGACAAGGAGTTTGGCGGAGTATTTGTTTCCCAGAATATGGGCAGCAGCTGGACTCAATCCAGCCGTGGGCTCGCCGGTCATGATGTTTTCGTTCTCGCGCAGGACACGCGCGGCAAGCTGATTGCCGGAACCGAAGACAATCTGTTTTCGTTCAGCCCCAGCTCCGGTATATGGATCAAGCAGCCCATCGTTCGCGGCGAGAAGGTGAGAGTCACCGACCTGGACGTTTCCGGACGCAACTGGCTGGCGGCCAGCACCAGCGGACTTTTTTACTCGGCCAATGCTGGCGTTACATGGAAAGCGGTGCCGCAAACGGCGCGGCAGTCGCTGATTGCCGTGCGAGCGCAGGGGCAGGTGGCCGCTGCGGCTACCAGTTCGAAGGTATTCCTCTCCGCCGACGGAGGCTCGAGCTGGAGCGAAGTCGCGACTCCTCTGGTTTCCTACATACAATCCATGGCGCTCGACGGCAGTGAAAATGTCTGGATCGCCACTCCCCAGGGTACCTTTCGCCGCACTGCCAGCAGCAGCTGGGAGAAGGCGGCGGATTTGCCTCGCGATGTAGCGACGCTCCTCTTCGATAACGCTTCGCGCTCGCTCTACGCGATTGCCGGAGCACAGAAGGTATACGTCAATGGCAGCGGCGATCACTGGCAGCTGCTACAGACCAGCGTGGTTCCCCTCCGGAGGCTGACATCGACCGACGGGCGCATCTTTGCCGGAACGCGTTTTGACGGGGTTGTGGAGCTGGAGGGAGACATGTCCCGCCGCGCCGAACTTGACCACGGCAAGCGCGGGGGCTCAATCGCGGGCCGGCCCTGAAAGGGGTTGACCTCGATCTGCTTCGTGCCAACTGTAAAGGGCCTCCAGG
>DASZRZ010000285.1:0-13247 GCA_035548935.1 Terriglobales bacterium | reverse complement strand
TGGTGCCGCAATTCGCCACACTGTATGCAGCGGTTGCCACCAATGCGCAGCTGCCTGCCCTGACCCAGTTCATGCTCTCAATTGGCCAGATCACGCAACGTTACCTGCTGCTCATTCTCGCGGCGATTGCCGCGGCGGTAATTTTCGGGTGGCGGTGGAGCCGGTCCGAATCGGGGGGCCTGCGGCTGGACAAGCTCAAACTCAACCTGCCGCTCTTCGGCGATATCTGGATGAAGTATCAGGTGGCCATGTTTAGCCGGACTCTCTCCACGCTGCTTTCCGGTGGACTGCCCCTGGTGCCGGCGCTGGAGACCGCGGCCAGTTCGATGCAAAGCCGCTACATCTCCGGAGGCATTACCACCGCCGCCGCCCGCGTTCGCGAAGGGCGCACGCTCTCCCGCAGCCTGGAAGATACTCATGTATTTCCCGGCCTCGCCGTGGAGATGATCGAAGTCGGCGAATCCACCGGAGCATTGCCCACCATGCTTACCTCCACCGCGGAATTCTACGAAGAGGACGTGCAGACGGCGCTTACCGCCGCCATGTCACTCATCGAACCGGTGATCCTGATTGTGATGGGCATAGTGGTGGCTTTTGTCCTGATATCCCTCTACCTGCCGATCTTCACCCTGGGGGCAGGCGGAGTGAAATGATTTGAGGATCAGCTGAAATGGCGACTGACAAGAAAGCGATCTTCGTTAACGGTGGCAACGGACAGCCCGGCACAGCGCTTTCGCCGGCTGATGAAATTTCGCGCGCCAAAGACCTTGCGCGCCGCTATCGCTGCGAGTTTCTCGATCTGCGCAACACTCATCTCCACCCCGAGCTCTTCCGTAAGATTCCGGTGGACCTGATGTTCCGCTATAACTTTGTTCCCCTGGAAGAGCTTGCCGATGGCCGCCTCGCCATCGCCATGGCAGACCCCAGCCAGCTCATGATGATCGACGAGATCAGCCTGCTGCTGGGAACGCGCATCGTTACCCGCGTCGCCACCCTCTCGCAGATTTCCGACATATTAAAGAAAACCGAGCAGTCGGCTCGCGTTCTGGAAGAGGCCAGCGAAGGCTTCCGTCTGGATGTGATCCGCGAAGATGAAACCGGCGCGGAAGAAACCATTTCGATCGAAAAGCTGACGGCGGAAGCCGACAGCCCCATCATCCGGCTGGTGGATACCACCATCTTCACCGCTCTTGAGCGCCGGGCGAGTGACATCCATATCGAGACCCGCGACGACGCCGTGGTGATCAAGTACCGCATCGACGGCGTGCTACAGGAGGCAATGCCTCCCATCTCCAAGGAGCACCACTCCACCATCATCTCCCGTATCAAGGTTATGTCGGAGCTGGACATCTCCGAACGCCGGGTGCCGCAGGACGGCCGCTTCCGGGTGCGCTACAAAAACCGCTCCATCGACTTCCGTGTTTCGATCATGCCCAGCATTAACGGAGAAGACGCCGTGCTGCGCGTGCTCGACAAGGAGTCCATGAGCGAAACCTTCCACAACCTCACTTTGGACGTGGTTGGATTCGATCCCGAGGATTTGCGCAAGTACCGCCACTACATCAGCGAACCCTATGGCATGGTGCTGGTCACCGGACCGACCGGAAGCGGTAAGACCACGACGCTCTACGCCGCGCTCAATGAGATCAAGACCGACGAAGACAAGATCATCACCATCGAAGACCCGGTCGAATACCAGATTCGCGGCATCACGCAGATTCCCGTCAACGAAAAGAAGGGCCTGACCTTCGCGCGCGGTTTACGCTCCATCCTCCGCCACGATCCCGACAAGATCATGGTGGGCGAAATTCGCGATACGGAAACCGCGCAGATCGCCATTAACTCCGCCCTCACCGGCCACCTGGTTTTCACCACGGTCCACGCCAATAACGTGGTGGACGTGATCGGACGATTCCTGAACATGGGTGTGGAGCCTTACAACTTCGTCTCCGCCTTGAACTGCATCCTGGCGCAGCGGCTGGTCCGCGTTACCTGCGAATCCTGCAAGCAGCCGGTGCACTACTCAAAAGAGGTGCTGGAGGCCAGCGGCCTGGATGCAGCCGAGTGGGGCAACTTTACCTTCTACGAAGGCGTGGGATGCATCGATTGTTCCGGAACCGGCCACCGCGGAAGAACCGCTATCCATGAGCTGCTGGATTTGAGCGACCGCATCCGTGAAATGATTCTTGCCAAGAAACCCACGTCCGAAATTCGCCGGGCGGCCCGCGAAGAGGGTATGCGTTTTCTGCGGGAATCGGCGCTTGATAAAGTAAGAAGCGGCGTTACCACGCTGAAAGAGATCAACAAGGTCACGTTCATTGAGACCACAAGATAACGGCAAACAATGTCGATAGAAACTCAACGATCCACCCGTCCTCATCTCGCCTGCGAAATTGCTCCCGACCGCGTGGTAGCGGCGCGCGCCAGCCGGAACGGCGGTGCTTTGGAAGGGTGCTCGAGCCGGAGCCTGCGGGTCGGCAGCGTGACGCCAAGCCTGATCGCAGGCAACGTCGGCGATCCAGCCGCTCTACGGCAGGCCATCTCCGAGACCCTTGGCGACGTTACGGACCGTACGCGCGAGGTCATCACCATCCTGCCCGATTCTGCTGTTCGCGTAGTCCTGCTCGATTTCGATGAGCTTCCGGCCAAGCGCCAGGAGGCCGATGCCATGGTTCGCTTCCGGCTCAAGAAAGCTCTGCCGTTTGATGTCGATCAGGCAGCGGTTTCCTATGACGTCCGCGTTCGAAACGGTGTGACCAAGGTATTGTCGACGATTGCCCTGCGCAGCGTGCTCGATGAGTATGAAGGAGCGGTCCGCGATGCCGGCTACAACCCCGGCGTTGTGATCCCTTCCATGATCGCCATGCTGGGCACGGTTCAGGCGAATGAACCCACCCTGGTTGTGAAGGTTGATAGCGGCACGACCACTCTCGCCATAGTGGATAGCGATCAGCTCCTGTTGTTCCGCACGCTGGAAAATCCCCCCGGAAACCAGATTGACCCGGAACAGCTGGCCGCCGACATCTATCCCTCCCTGATCTTTTTTGAGGATAACTACTCGGTTCAGGTGAAGAAGATTCTGGTTGCTGGCCGTGCCAGCTCCAGTCTGGTTGGTCCCGCATTACAGGCGCAATCGGGAGCCCAGGTGAGTGGAATTCCCGGCAATGGTGCATTGGCTTCTGCTGCAAGCGGCGTACCGCCGGAGCAACTTGTGGGCGTCGCCGGAGCTTTGAGTTAATAGGAGCATTTCCCGTCAAGCGCGGGTTTGTTCCGGGCAATCAACAGCAGGGATTTGCGTTAACGATTAACGATGCGATTCAATATCAATCTCGCGACTCAGCCCTTCGAGGACTCACGCCGCTTCCTCACTCTTTGGGCCACAGGGCTACTGGCCGTGGTGGTTCTTACCGGGGTACTGGTTCTGCTGGCGGTTCGAGGGTGGAGTGTTGAGCACCAGAGCCGGGCCCAGGTCGCCTCCGAACGGAGCAAACTTTCGCGCTTACAGGAGCAGGAGCAGCAGGATATTGCCATCCTCAATCGCCCGGAAAACCACGACGTACGGGAAAAATCCCAATTTCTGAACACCCTGATCCGCAGAAAACAGTTTTCATGGACGCAGGTCTTCTCCAGCCTGGAACATCTCATGCCCGGGCGCTTGCACGTTGTCGCTATCACTCCCCAGCTTACCGACGACAATCAGATCGTGGTGCGGGTGCGGGTTGCAGGTGACACACGCGACAAAGCCATCGAGTTGGTTCGTAATCTCGAGCAGTCCAAATCGTTTCACTATGCTCAGGTGCTTTCCGAGAGTCTGGTGGAAGCTCAGGCCCAGGGCGGACCCAGCGGCGTTCAGTTCGAGATCACCGCTCTCTACACTCCTGTGGCGGAGCAGCCAGCCGCCACTCAACCAGCCACGGAGCAGGCCCGGGCAAGGAGTGCACAATAATGGCCCGGCTTCGTGAAACCCGCTACAAACTTCAATGGGTGCTTGGCGCCCTTCTGCTGCTCGATGTGGTGGCAGTGATTGTGCTGCTCTCTCCCCTGGCGGGAGCGGGCGCCGTTCGCCAGCAGGAGTTTGAAGAGGTCCGCCGTCAGGTGCAATCCCGTCTCAAGACCGTGGTTCCTCCCGACAAGGTTCAGGAGCGGGTCGAAGAGGCCCGCAAGCAGATGGCTGGTTTTTATGCCGACCGCATACCGTCGGCTATGTCGGAGATTTCCAGGCAGCTCGGGGATGTCGCGGCACAGAGCGGCGTGAGCCTGTTGAGCGCCAACTATGAGACCGAAGAGGCCGATCTGCCGGGTTTGCAGCGCGTACAGATCAATGCAAATTTAACCGGCGATTACCTGCAGGAAGTTAAATTCATCAACTCCATGGAGCGGCAGAAGCTGTTCTTTATCGTCGACGGCGTTACGCTGGGAGCCTCCGAGGCGGGAAAGGTTCGCCTGGCGGTTACCCTGGAAACGTATCTTAAAAACTGATCCACAAAACAACTGATACATAAAACGACTGATCCACCTGAGTAAACATGAAACTGGGCGCCGACAATCCGAAGAAGACCATAGCAACCGCAGTACTGATGGCGGTAGCTCTGCTGTTGTTCTTCCGTACCTTTATCGGTGGATCCTCTGGATCGCCGAAGCCAGCGGCGGCGAATGCAGCGATCGTTCCCAGTTTGCCGGTTGCTGCCAGTACGGCGCATCCCGTTCCTCCGCGACCACGCCGTACCGCGCGGCGAAGCCAAAAACAGGAGCAGCCTCAGGAAGTCAGCTTTACCGCAAGCCTCGATCCCAGGCTACGGCTCGATTTGCTGGCCGTTGCCGAGCAGACCACCTACTCCGGATCGGGAAGAAATATCTTTCGTGCCGAGGCCGAACCGGTTGTAATCCCCAAGCCGGTGGCCCCGGCCATGCGGCCTCCGGAGGCCAGCGCGGTTCCGTCCGGCCCTCCACCAACACCGCCTCCTCCTCCCATCAATCTCAAGTTCTTTGGCTTTGCCACCGGTACCGGGCAGCCGAAGCGCGTATTCCTCTCGAAGGGTGACGACATATTCGTAGCCGCTGAAGGCGAGATCGTCGACCGCCGCTACAAGATCATCCATATCGGGGATCGCGCAGTCGAAGTGGAAGACATGTTAAGCAATCGCCGGCAATCGCTGCCGCTGACCACTTAAGTCCAGATGGGGTTTCAACTGTAGTTATGCATCCTGCCCATCTCCAACGCAGGCGCTCAAGCCTTCGCCAAAAACGAAGCGGTGAGGCAGGCTACATTCTCCTGCTGCTCACATTTTTTGTGAGCCTGCTTGCGATTGCCGCCCTGGCGGCTGCCCCACAGGTGATACAGCAGGGACGTCGCGACCGTGAAGAAGAAATGATCCATCGCGGCGCGCAGTATGCACGCGCCATCCGTAAATTCGTCAAGAAGACCGGAGCCTATCCCACCAGCATGGAGCAGTTGGAGACCACCAATAACGTCCGATATCTGCGCAGGCGGTACAAGGATCCCATGTCCCCTGATGGTGAATGGCGGGCGTTGCGCGCGGGAGACGTTCCCTTCCTGCAGGCCGCCCAGGCAAACCGGGGCCCCGGCCAGCCCGCGGGACAGTCTTTTGGACAGCCACCTGCTGGCACCGGCTCAACCGGGCTCACCTCAGGCTCAGGCGGCATCCTGGGAGGCCAGCAGGGCAGCACCGGACTCTCGGTTTTGCAGGCAATGCAGGGCGGAGGAACAGGTGGACTGACGGGATCCGGTGGGTTGAGTGGATCGGGTGGGCTCGGTGGCATTGGCGGGAGCTCCTCAACCACGGGCTCAAGCTCCACATCTTCTACTTCTACTACTTCTACCGGATCATCCTCGACCAGCTCTACGGGCTCCACAACTTCTCGCGGACCTGTCTTTGGAGGGGGTGCAATTGTTGGAGTTGCCAGTATCAGCGACCGTGAGGGCTTGAGAGAGTTCAACAAAAAGAAAAAATATAACGAGTGGTTCTTCGTTTACGACCCCATATCGGAGCTGGCGAATCCCAACGGCGCTGGACTGATTACGGGACCATACACGGGAAAATCATTCGCCCAGCAGAGCAAAGTCGGTATCCCGGCGGGACAGCTTGCTTCGCCCAATCAACCGGCTGGTTTTGGACAACCGATCGGCACGGGCTTCGGTGGAACCTCTCCCTCGAATTCCAGTCCGAACTCTTTTGGGACATCATCCCGGCCTTAAGCAGGCTGTAAGTTTCAGCTTGAGGTGCTGTAGTTGTAGATGCTGTTTTCCAGCTCCTGCCTGGTCACTACGGAAAGCTTCATCCACCCTTCCACCGGAAGAGCATCCATGGGCAAGCGGTTCTGCCACAGGCTGAAACGCAGCTCAATTTTCCAGCCCAGCGATACGCCCACCATTTCCAGTGGAAGCTGGAATTCGAAGTTCTTGAACACGCTGACCCGGATGCCGTTTTCCGGGGTTTCGCTACGGCTCGCGATGGGTTTCTCGGAATCTTTCCGGCGTATTGTCCAGGAAAGCATCTGGCCATCGCTCATGCTCACTTCGATTCGCAAAGCGGAACGTAGTCCCATACCCGGCGTATTCCCTTCCCTGTTTGTATCCTCTGTTGTGGAAGGGGGGATGGCCTCGCAATCGACGATGAGGTCGAAGGCTCCGGAAGGCAGTCCGCCGGTGAAATCAACCCTGCCGTAGAGACTGGTTTCGTCAATGCCCGCATGAATGGATTCCAGGAAAAAGACCTTTCCATGCATGGCGCCGGCGTGGCGCTCCGCGCTATACATGGCCGCGCCAATCCAGTCGAAGTAGCGGGAAAAATCCGCACTGACCTGAGGATGGATATATGCAGTCTGGGGTGAATACAGCGGCGGAGACACCCCCGCCAGAATCGGCTGCGCCAGATAAACCGGGGGCGAAGCTCCCAGCGCCTGATACACATTCGACAGGTGCTTGCGATAAAGCTCATCGAAATCGGCGTCATTCGCCGAATGGTGCTCCGGACCATACCACCAATTCCAGTCGCTGCCTTCGGCAATCAGCAGTTCCTCGAAAGCCAGGCGGCGGTCCGCCTCCGAGGCCATGGGGGCCGCGCTCTCGTAGAAAGCACGGGCGCCCGCCAGGTAATCCCAGGACACGTTGTCTTCCGCGGCGCCGATCCACACGTTAAAGTTGGCATTGATCCACGATCCGGGCACCAGCGAGGTCAGGGAGGAATGGCCGCTGTGCCGCTCCAGGGCTTCGCTCACCGTGGTGGCTTCAATCGCGGGATCGTGCTGCATTGCGTCATACACCCGCCGCAGAAATTCGCGCCCGGACTGCGGGTAATACTCCCACGCATTCTCCCCATCGAGAATCACGGCAACCAGGGCGTCCCTTCCCTGCGCCAGAACCGGCTCTGCCGATTCCTTAATGCTCCGCACAAAATGTTGCGCCGCCTCTTGCGCCGGCATTCCGGAGTAAACGAATCCAATCAGGTCCGAAAGCGTATGGTCGCGAAACAGCACCTGCATCCGGGCGCCGCCCTTCTCATAAAGCCAGGGGGCGTAAAGGCGCTCGGGGCCGCCGGGCGAGAGGCGTCCGCGCAGATCACGGGTGAAGTTGTAACCCAGGCTTCTTCCCAGTACGCCTTCATCGCTGGCCATCCACTTCACGCCCATCTGATGGCCGATCTCGAAGACCTCTTCGGAAATGCTGCCCTCCGAGGGCCACACACCCTCGGGACGTGAACCAAACACCGATTGATAGAGGTCGAAGGACCGCTGCAACTGCTCTCGCGCATCCTCCGGGTGCCGGAAGCGGCTTTGCGGCAGCCTTAGACCCGGCGTGGAAGCCGCGCCCATATCCGTATCGCAGATCAGAGGCAGAATCGGATGGTAGTAGGGTGAGGTGGAAATTTCGATCGACTTCCGCCCCGCGGCGCGCGCATATTCCGGCAAAACAGCTTTCAGAATCTCCCGCTGCTTTGCCAGCACGAACTCCTGGTCCTCCCGCGTATAGTTGCGCTCCTTGCTCACCAGTCCGGCCACATCGGGGTTTTCCAGGTAAAACTCGTCAAACCATGCCAGCTGTGAAAGCACCTGCAAATCGCATATATCCTGATTGCTGAAAAAAAGGAGCGCCTGGGCTGAGCTGCTGCCCACTCCCCGGAAGCGGTCATAAAGTTCGTGATACCGGGGATAGCGGCCAATCAGGTGCATTGGATTTGCCTGAAAAAGGTAGTCCAGTGCAAAACGGCGCTCCTCGTGCGTAAGGTCTGGCGCACTTTTTGAGGCTACATTCAGGAAGGGATCGCTCGCCGTTCCAGCGGCATAGTCCTGTAGCTGCGCGATCAGGGAAGGAACCAGGTTGAACGTCTGGTGGACATCCGGGAACTCCTCCAGCATCTTGACCATGCCGTAGTAGTCCTTGAGTCCGTGCATTCGCACCCAAGGCAGACGGTATTCACCACTGACCAGGTCCTTGTAGAAGGGCTGGTGCATGTGCCACAGAACTACCACGCGCAGTTGAGGCATGATTCCCTGAAAGGCGCCGGCATCCCGGCCCTGTTGGTCCCGATTGTACATGGGACGCCCCCATTGCAATGGGCGGCACGCCTCTCCGTGCTAGACTCAGCAAAATTGATTCCATGCGCATTCTGACCCGGTACATCCTGCGCGAGGTGACGTCGCATGCCCTCATTGGGGTTGCAATCTTTACGTTCGTCATCTTCATGCGCGACCTGGCGCGGATTCTTGAGATCATCGTTCGCGCCAGCGCGTCCCTGCCCAGCGTAGCTCAGGTCTTCTTCTTCACCCTTCCCGGGGCCTTAACCATCACCATTCCCATGGGGGTGCTGATCGGCATCCTGATCGGACTCAGCCGTCTGGCGTCGGATAGCGAGATCACGGCAATGCGGGCCTGCGGAATGGGCTCGGCGGCATTTGTAAAGGCTCTTTCCCTGTTTGTGATCGCGGCATGGCTCCTGGGACTGGCAAATAATCTGTTTCTTGCGCCGCGATCGGCCGCGGCTCTCTCCCGTTTACAAAATCAGCTTCGCACCACCCAGGCATCGTTTGAACTTCAACCCCGGGTCTTCTACGAAAATATCTCCAATAACGTGCTTTACGTTCAGGACGTGTTTACCCGTAACGACCGCCAGGTGCTGAAGGACATCTTTGTCGCCGACGTGAGCCGGCCCGGTAAGCCTAAACTCACACTCGCCCGTCTGGGCTCGGTAAGCAATGAGCCCGGGGGCCGCATTCGCCTGCATCTTGAGAACGGCTCACAGCACGAAACCGACCCGCAGCACCCGGAGCAGAGCTTCACTTCCACCTTTGTCGAAACCGACATCACCATGCCGCTTCCCGACGCGCAGCAAACGGCGCGGCTGGTACAACCGGCAACTGAAATCCCCACTCGCGAACTGCTTTGGAAGGCCAGACAAGGCCCCGACCTGGACCGCCGCGATCTTGAGATTGAATTCCACCGCCGCTTCGCCCTGCCCACGGCATGTCTCGTGCTGGCATTGGTCGGGATTCCGCTGGGGTTATCTTCGAAAAAGGGCGGCAAGAGTTCGGGCTTCGTGCTCACAATCGGGCTGGTGTTCCTCTACTACCTGGTATCGCTTGCGGGCCTGTCACTGGCGCGCCAGGGAAGGCTCCCGGTATTTCTTGGCCTTTGGCTGGGAAACATAACATTCCTGTTCGGTGGTCTGCTGCTTTTATGGCGCGTGGACCGAATTCCGGTGGAGTTGGCATCGGCTCGCGATATTGCACGCGGCCTCAAGCGAACTGTGGCACGCCTTTCCAGACGCGGAACACCCGCCATACCGGAAAAGCCAACCCTCCGGCCCCGCCGCCAACCTCAGTCCGGCCTAACTTCGGGAGAAGTGTCCCGCGAAGCCAATGGTCCGTCCGTCCGGGAGCGAGTCCTGCACACGCGGTTCCCGCTGATACTCGACGACTATGTTCTACGCGAGTTTCTCGGCTACCTGGCCATGATCTTCGGCGGCTTCCTGGTACTGCTGCTGGTATTCACGCTGTTTGAACTTCTTCGCGACATCCTGAAAAACTCCGTCGCCATCAGTACGATTGGCGAGTACTTGCTTAACGTCTCGCCGTATTTCGTTTATCAGACCATGCATCTCTGCGTGTTGCTGGCCGTTCTGGTGACTCTGGGCGTCCTGCAAAAGAGCAACGAGATCACGGCCATGAAGGCTACCGGCATCAGCGTCTATCGCATCGTTTTCCCGGTGCTGGCCATCTCCGCGGCGCTCGCGGGCGGATTGTTCACCTTCGACCAGTTCTATCTGCCTCACGCCAACAAGCGGCAGGACGCGCTTCGCAATCAGATCAAAGGAAAGCCGCCCCAAACTTATCTGCGTCCGGAACGCCAGTGGATTGTCGGGGAGCACTCCAGCATCTGGTACTACGAGTTCTTCGATCCCGATCAGAACCGCTTTGGAAATATCTCGGTCTTCGAATTCAACCCATCGGACTTTGAACTCTCGGGACGCATCAGCGCCGCGGGAGCCCACTGGGAGAGCTCTTTGAGCAAGTGGATTTTCGAGCAGGGATGGGAGCGCAGCTTCCAGGCGGCACAGGTCGCATCCTTTCGCACCTTCGATGTCGCCACGTTCGACGAAGTGCAGGAGCGTCCGGAATACTTCAAGAAAGAAGTTAAGCAATCGTCGGAGATGAGCTACGCCGAACTGGAGCAGTACATACGCGATCTGCAGAAGAGCGGTCTCGATGTCACCCGGCTCAGAGTTCAATTACAGAAGAAATTCGCCTTCCCTCTCATGACCCTGGTGATGGCGATGCTCGCCATCCCGTTTGCCCTGCGCTCCCGCCGCAGCGCCCTGGCGGGCGTGGCCACTGCCCTGGGGATCGCCCTTGTGTATATCGTCATCTCCGGCCTCTTTGAAGCCATGGGCAATGCCAACCAGTTGCCGCCCGTGCTGGCCGCATGGTCTCCCGACCTCATCTTCGCCCTGGCGGGTGGATACCTGTCCTTAAAGGTTCCTACCTAAACAAAAAGCCTCGGCATCAACCGCTGGAATCGCTATGAAAATTGAAGCCATTACTCTCCGCGAACTCCAAATGCCGCTGGTGCACTTCTTTGAGACCAGCTTTGGCCGTGTATACTCCCGCCGCATCCTTCTTGTAACGGTGGAGGGAGAGGGCATTTCCGCATGGGGAGAGTGCGTAGCCGGCGAAGGCCCTTTCTACTGCGAAGAATGGATCGACGGGGCCTGGGCCGTGATCGCCGGCTTTCTGGGGCCATCGCTTCTGGGACGGGATATCGCCAACGGAAGTGCGGCGGCGGAGCTGATGTCACGCGTTCGCGGCAACCGCATGGCGAAAGCAGCGTTGGAAAATGCCTTATGGGCTGCAGAGGCCGAAGCCCGGAAGGTTCCCCTATGGAAGCTGCTCGGCGGAACCCGCCGCGAGATCGCCTGCGGCGTCTCCATTGGCATTCAGGACACGCCGGAACAACTGATGGAAAAAATCGCCGCCGAGCTTGATGCCGGCTACCAGCGCATCAAAGTCAAGATCAAGCCCGGGTGGGACTATGACATTCTCCAGCGAATCCGCGCACGCTGGCCGCAAATCCTTCTGAGCTGCGACGCCAACTCCGCCTACTCCCTCGACGATCTGGACCATCTTCGGCGTCTCGATACCTTCGGCCTGCTCATGATCGAGCAGCCGCTATGGAACGACGACTTCTACCTGCATGCTCGTTTGCAGAAGGAGATCAAAACCGCAATCTGCCTCGACGAATCCATCCGCCATGCACGCGATGCCGAAGCGGCCATCGATCTCGCCGCCTGCCGCATCGTGAACCTGAAAGTGGGACGCGTCGGCGGCTTCAGTGAAGCCCTGAAAGTTCACGATGTCTGCCAGGCGCGTGGCATCTCCGTGTGGTGCGGTGGAATGCTGGAATCCGGAATCGGACGAGCCCACAATGTCGCCCTGTCCACTCTCGGAAACTTCAGCCTGCCCGGAGATGTTTCGGCTTCGAAACGATACTGGAAGGAGGACATTATCGAGCCGGAGGTCACTGTTTCCCCGCAAGGAACGATCACGGTCTCCGATACGCCGGGAACAGGCTACTCAGTCAAATACGATCTCATCGAGAAGCTCACGGTTCGCAAGCTGATATTGACTCCGGAGCGGGCATGACTTTAAGTCCGGATTCAGCGGGACGCGCCGTTACTGCGCGCCAGTTCACTATCCATTTTTTTAAGTAGCTCGATTCCCTGGGCCACCGTTAATCCCGGAACAGGCTCAAAGTTACTGGTGGATTGTTCCTGGCGAATCTTCAGCGACTTCAGCAGCAGTAGCTTGCCGGTGAAGTTCAATTGCATGCGGGTCATCATCCATTGGCCCTGCATGACCGGCGCTTGTATTACCTGAAAGTTCCCGCCTTTATCGAGATGGCCGAGAATTCCCCATCCAAAGTTAACGTCCTCCGCCAGTGTGGCGTTCAGACTTGCCATCCGCCTGTCACGAAGCGAAACCTCCATCACTCCTTCCGCGCCGCGATAAACCTGGGTCTCGCGCGATGGAGGATCGAAGTTGGGATTGGGCTTGAAGTTAAGAACCGCCACATCGCCGCCCGGAAGCGCCTTGGTACCGGCATACTCAAAAACAAAAGCATCGGGCAACGACGACAGCATCTTTCGTATGCGCTGCTCTTCGTCGCTCTGTTCCTTACGCTTGTCCGCGAGCTCGCTGGGACTCTGCAGCAGTCGGAGTAGCCGCTGATCTTCTTTTTTAGACTGCTCCTGGGTCAAAGGCTTGCCGTTCAAAAACAGGAGGCGGCTTAAAAGTACCGAATCCGTCTCGAGGATCTGGCGAACCTCTGAACCCTCCGGCTTCACCCTGGTGAGCCGGTACATATAGTGCTGCCTGTGGCCCGAGCCCAACTCGTTATTTACCACCTGGCGGACGAAGTCCTGAGGATTGGCAGGCAATCCTGCCGGAACCTGCGGCTGAGCTCGAGCAAGAAGCGAAAACAGCAGCAGGCTCAAAGGCATTACGCGGATTTTGCGACCAAGTTTTAAGTTCATAAGCACGGCTCGCCGAGGACGAAAGCAACGACGAAAACCAACATAGAACTCACCCCTAGTTTAGACGATCCAGGCAGGGCAATCGCTGCATTGAGTCGTGGAATATCCACTACAAATAAGTAGCAACGACACTTCCCGGTTAATCCCAGAGCTGCAGCGTAACCCGGGCAACGCGCACGGACTGCAATCTTCGTAGTGCCG
>DASZRZ010000284.1:0-7729 GCA_035548935.1 Terriglobales bacterium | reverse complement strand
GAAGAGCTACAGCTTCCCTGGGGACGATCTGCCGGTGATCCGTGGGTCGGCGCTGGGAGCGCTGAACGGAGAGGCGCAGTGGGAGGCGAAGATTGACGAGCTGATGGAGGCGGTGGACAAGAGTGTGCCGCAGCCGGCGCGCGATCTGGACAAGCCGTTCCTGATGCCGATCGAGGATATTTTCTCGATCTCCGGACGCGGCACGGTGGTGACGGGGAGAGTGGAGCGCGGCAAGGTAAAGGTGGGCGAGGAAGTGGAGATTGTGGGCTTCCGCGAGACGCGCAAGACGGTGGTGACGGGCGTGGAGATGTTCAAGAAGCAGCTGGACGAGGGTATGGCGGGAGACAACGCCGGTTTGCTGCTGCGAGGCATCGCGAAGGAAGACGTGGAGCGTGGGATGGTGCTGGCGAAGGGTGGATCGATTACGCCGCACACCAAGTTCAAGGCGGAGATTTACGTATTGACGAAGGAAGAGGGCGGGCGGCACACGCCGTTCTTCAAGGGATACCGTCCCCAGTTTTACTTCCGGACGACGGATGTAACGGGAGTGGCAACGCTTCCGGAGGGAACGGAGATGGTGATGCCGGGGGACAACGTGGCGCTGGAGATTGAGCTGATCACTCCGGTGGCGATGGAGAAGGGCTTGCGGTTCGCGATCCGCGAAGGCGGACGCACCGTGGGCGCAGGCACCATCAGCGAAATCATTAAGTAGTCAGGAATCAGGCGCAGTTTTAACGGCGGCTCTGGTAGCCGCGAGATCTTTGAGAAAACAATGGTTGGCAAAGAACGAATTCGCATCCGGCTGAAAGCTTACGACTATCGCATTCTGGATCAGTCCACGGGCGAGATTGTGGAGACGGCGCGGCGTACGGGCGCGCAGATTGCCGGTCCCATCCCGCTACCCACGGTAAAAAACAAGTATTGCGTGCTGCGTTCGCCCCACGTGGACAAGAAGTCCCGCGAGGCGTTCGAGATTCGTACGCACAAACGCCTGCTGGATATTCTGGAGCCCACGCAGCAGACGGTGGATGCGCTGATGAAGCTGGATCTGCCGGCGGGCGTAGATGTAGAGATCAAGGCGTTTGGCAAGTAGTTCGAACGGGAATTTTTAGAACAAAGCTTCCGTAACATGCGGCGCTTCGGGCCGCATGTTCCCGGCGCGAAGGTGCGGCGGACAGGGAAGCGGAGTTGAGAGCGAATATGGCAGTCAACGGAATTCTGGGCAAAAAAATCGGCATGACGCAGCTCTTCGACGAGAAGGGCGAGGTGCGTCCGGCTACGGTGTTACAGGCGGGCCCCTGCGTGGTTACCCAGCGGAAGAACGCATCGCGCGACGGTTATGAGGCCGCGCAGATCGGCCTGGTGGAGTTCACCAAGGAGTCGCGGCTTTCCAAGCCGGCGCTCGGACATCTGGGAAAGAACAATCTTCCTCCGGTACGCCTGCTGCGCGAGGTCGATGTCGTGATCGATGGCGGAGCCGAGGCGGAGGTGGCCAAGGTTGGCGACCGGGTGCTGGTGGACATGTTTGATGGCGAAAAGTTTGTCGACATCAGCGGCATCAGCAAGGGGCGCGGATTTGCGGGTGTGGTGAAGCGGCATAAGTTCGCGGGCGGCCCCAAGTCGCACGGCTCCATGTTCCAGATCACCGGCTCGATTGGCTCTTCCTCGTTTCCTTCGCGCGTATTTCGCGGAATGCGGATGTCGGGTCACATGGGCAATGTGAAGGTTACGGTGCGCAATTTGCGCGTGCTGGGCATCGACAAGGATGAAAATCTCCTGGTGGTGGAGGGAGCGGTGCCGGGTCCTAATGGCGGCTACGTTCTCATCAACCGGGCGAAGAAGGCTCCGAGAGAGCGGCGTGGATTTGCCGAGTCCAGCGGACCGATCAATCCTTTGAAGGCTTCCAAGCGCGCAGGCAAGAAATAAGCGAGATTGATATGGCAACGATTGATGTGCTCGATTTGAGCGGAAAAAAGACCGGCACGCTGGAACTGGCGGACGAAGTCTTCGGGGCAGTGAATGAGGCCTTGTTGTGGGAGGCGATCAAGCACTACCGGGCTTCGGAGCGTTCGGGCACGCATGCCACGAAGAACCGCAAGCTGGTGTCCGGCTCGGGCAAGAAGCTCTGGAAGCAGAAGGGCACGGGGCGGGCCCGCGTAGGCTCGATCCGTTCACCTCTGTGGCGGCATGGCGGCACGGTGCATGGACCACAGCCGCGCTCCTATGCCTATAGTTTCCCGCGCAAAAAGCTTATGGGCGCCTTGCGCTCGGCGCTGGCCGCGAAGTTTGCGGATGGCAAGCTGGTGGTGGTGGAAAACTTCCAGATTGCCGAGGCCAAGAGCAAGAAGTTCCGCCAGACCCTGGACGCGTTGAAGGTGGATGGAACCGCGCTGGTGGTGGATAGCGGCGACAACTACAACCTTCTGCTGAGTGCGCGCAACCTTGCCGGAGTGGAACTGGTGGACGGCAAAGAGGTTCATCCCTATCACCTGCTGCGTTATGACCGGGCGGTCTTTGCCCGCGAAGCGCTGGACCGGCTGCAGGATGGGCTCAAGGGCTCGGCTTCCCGGCGGAACAGGGAGGTGGCGTAATGAAGTCCGCTTACCAGATCATCCGTCGCCCGGTAATTACCGAGAAGGGTCTTGGCGTGAAGGAGACCGAGGGAACCCTGGTTTTCCAGGTTGCCACGGGTGCAACCAAGACCGAGATCAAGCAGGCAGTGCAGTCGATTTTTAAGGTGAAGGTGGATACGGTCCGCACGGCGGTTTTTACCGGCAAGGAGCGCCGCCGGGGAAAGTTTACCGGCTACCGTCCTGATTGGAAGAAGGCATATGTGCGGCTGAAGGCGGGCGAAAAGATGCCCGAGTACGCGCAGAACCTGTAGTCGTGTGCCGCGGATTTTTTGAAGTAGCTGCACAGCGTAGTGGAAGTTGAAACGAGTTTCCGAAGCAGCGAGCTGATTTATGGCTATTAAGACGTATCGACCGTACACCCCGACCCGGCGGTTTCAGAGCACTCTGGTGCAGGATGAGTTGACGACCAACCGTCCCCACAAGCCGCTGACTGAGTCCAAGCAGCGTTCGGGCGGCCGCAGGAATTCCGGGGATATCACCAGCTGGTACCGCGGCGGCGGCCACAAGAAGAAGTACCGCATTGTGGACTTCAAGCGGGACAAGGCGGGAGTTCCGGCCACGGTGGAGTCGATTGAATACGATCCCAACCGCTCCGCCCATATTGCGCTGCTGTCCTATGCGGATGGCGAAAAGCGCTACATCCTGCAGCCGGCTGGGCTGAAGGTGGGACAGAAGATCATCAGCGGTCCCGAGGCCGACATTCTGGTTGGCAATGCGCTTCCACTGCGCAATGTTCCTCCCGGCACCACGGTTCACAATGTGGAGCTTCGTCCGGGGAAGGGCGCGCAGATGGCGCGTTCGGCGGGCGCGCAGGTGCAACTGGTGGCGAAAGAGGGGGAGTACGCCCTGATCAAGCTGCCTTCGGGCGAGACCAGGAAGATTCTGGTCGACTGCATGGCCACGATTGGCCAGGTCGGCAACGTGGATCACGAGAATGTGACCCTCGGCAAAGCGGGACGTTCGCGCTGGCTGGGACGCAAGCCGCACAACCGCGGCGTGGTTATGAATCCCGTGGACCATCCGCACGGTGGTGGCGAAGGCAAGACCTCCGGCGGGCGGCATCCGGTAACTCCGTGGGGAAAGCCGACGCGCGGCTACAAGACGCGCAACAGCAAGCGTACCGACAAGTTCATCATCAGCCGGCGTAAAAAGTAACGCTGGCGATTGCGGATTTAGGCGACTGAGAGCGGAATTATGGCGAGATCGACAAAAAAGGGTCCCTTCATTGACGGCTATCTGATCAGCCGGGTCGAGGACATGAACCGGCGCAACGACAAGAAGGTGCTGCGCACCTGGTCGCGGCGCTCGACGGTGGTGCCGGAGATGGTGGGACACACCATCGCTGTGCACAACGGCAAGAAGTTCATCCCTGTGTATGTGACCGAGAACATGGTGGGTCACAAGCTGGGGGAGTTCAGCTTTACCCGCACCTTCAAGGGGCATTCGGTGAAGGCGGCCACGGAAACATCGGCAAAGCCCGCAGGACCGCGGTAGGCGGAATCGCAGCGGAGCAATAGCAGCGAAGACGCTTTGCGCGTCTCGCGAGTTGAGATGAGTTGAGAGTTGACCATGGAATTCAGAGCTGAAGCGCGGTACATGCGAGTTTCGCCGCAGAAGGCGCGTCTGGTGCTGGACCTGATCAAGGGCCGCCGGGTGGAAGACGCGATGAACACTTTGCTGTTCACCAAGAAGGGCATCGCTCCCAGCATTCATAAGCTGCTGCGATCGGCGCTGGAAAACGCCAATTACCTGAGCGCGGAGAAGGGCGTCGATGTGGATATCGACAACCTTTACGTGAAGCACGCGGTGGCGAATGAAGGCCCCCGCATGAAGCGCATCCGCCCTGCCCCGATGGGCCGCGCCTACCGTTATCAGCGGCGCATGGCTCATCTGGAGATAGCCCTGGCTGAGCGTAATGGGCAGAGCGCCTCGGCGGCTGCCAGCGTGACGGACGCAGCTCCGGCAGCGCGGCCCGCGGTGAAGAAGGCGAAGGCGCCGGCAAAGAAGAAGGCTGCCGCAAAGCCGGCGGCAAAGAACAGCAAGAAGACCAGCAAGGCGAAGAAGTAGAGGAAGGAATTTATGGGACAGAAGGTCCATCCATACGGATTCCGCTTGGGTTACACCAAGCCCTGGAAGTCACGTTGGTTCGTTGAGCGCGATTACGACAAGCTGCTGCTGGAAGACGTGCGGCTCAAGGCCGAGCTCAAGGAAAAGCTCAAGAGCGCCGGCGTCAGCTCGATTGATGTGGAGCGTCCGGGAAACAAGCTGCGCGTCATCATCCGCACGGCGCGTCCGGGAATCATCATCGGGCGCAAGGGGGCCGAGATTGACCGCCTGAAGCTGGACCTGCAGAAGCGCACCAATCGGGACGTTTATGTGGACATCCAGGAGGTTCACAAGCCGGAGCTGGATTCGCAGCTGGTGGCCGAGTCGATCGCGCTGCAGCTGGAGAAGCGTGTTGGTTTCCGCCGCGCGATGCGCAAGGCCGTGGATTCGGCGCTGCGCTTCGGGTGCAAGGGCATCAAGGTTCGCGTGAGCGGGCGGTTGAACGGAAACGAAATTGCGCGTTCGGAGTGGTATTTGCAGGGCCGTCTGCCGCTGCATACGCTGCGCGCCGATATTGATTACGGATTCGCTGAGGCGCACACCACGTATGGAATCATCGGTGTGAAGGTGTGGGTGTATCGCGGTGAAATTCTGCCCACAAAGAAGCGTGAGCCGCAGCAGCGCGAGATGGCAGGAGCATTTTAGGCTGGCGATTGTAGCCAGCGACTGGGACTGACCTATGTTAATGCCGAAGAAGGTGAAGTATCGCAAGCAGCAGCGGGGCCGCATGACCGGCAAGGCGTGGACCGGAAGCCAGCTGTCGTTTGGGGATTTCGGGTTGAAGGTGATGGAGCCGGGATGGATTACCGACCGGCAGATCGAGGCGAGCCGCATCGCAATGACGCGTTTTGTTAAGCGCGGCGGCAAGATCTGGATCCGCGTGTTTCCCGACAAGCCGGTCACCAAGAAGCCGGCCGAAACCCGTATGGGAAAGGGCAAGGGCGCTCCGGACCATTGGGTCGCGGTGGTGAAGCCGGGCCGCATTCTGTTCGAGATGGAAGGGGTCTCGCAGGTTGATGCGGTGGAGGCGATGCGTCTGGCCTCGCACAAGCTGTCGCTGCGAACCCGTTTTGTGGCGCGGGAGAACCTGGCTCATTAGGGATTGAGGGATTGAAGCTTCAGGTGGCGGGGAATGTCCCGGCTTGAACCTGGGAACTGAGACTGAGTTATGGAAGCAGAGAAGATACGCAACATGACCGATGAAGAGCGGCGGCAGCAGGAGCGCGATCTGAACGATCAGCTGTTCCGGCTGAAGTTCCAGCTCAGCATGGGTCAAACCGAGAGTTTGAAGAAGATCCGCGGACTGCGCAGGGACATTGCGCGGTTCAAGACCATCACGCGCGAGATCCAGCTTTCCAAGAGTGAAGCGGCGAGCGCAAGAAAGTAACTGAGAGCGGAATATGGCCGAAACGGCAGAGAAAAAATCGCAGCGCAAGACCGTGGTGGGAAACGTTGTTTCGACGAAGATGCAGAAGACCATTGTGGTCGAGGTCACACGGCGCAAGGCGCATCCGCTGTACCAGCGCGTGATTGCGCGGTCCAAGAAGTTCTATGCGCACGACGAGCAGAACACGGCTCACGTGGGCGATGTGGTGCGGCTCGAGGAGACGCGTCCGCTGTCGAAGCTGAAGCGGTGGCGGCTGATTGAGATCGTGCGCAAGGCCCCGCTGGTGGCGATCGATGGGGCGGCTGCGCCGGGGGTTCATCCGGTTGCTCAGGAAGAAGCGGTCTAAATAGCGGAACGCTTCGAGCGGTGCTGGAGCACAAGCAGGCGTAAGGCTGATGCAAAGCAGCTGACGCAAAGCAGAAGGTATTGGGGAGATCGATATGGCAGTGATGATGCGAAGCATTCTGCAGGTGGCCGACAATTCCGGCGCGCGCCGGCTGCAGATGATTCTGCCCCTGGGCGGCTCGACGGGCTTGAATGCCAGCCTGGGCGATGTGGTGACCGCCGCCGTTAAGGAGGCGTCCCCTGACGGCCAGGTGCAAAAGGGCAAGGTGGTCAAGGCAGTGATTGTGCGCACCCGCAAGGAGCAGCGCCGCCGCGATGGAACCTATATCCGCTTCGACCAGAATGCCGCGGTGCTCATCAATGACACGGGCGAGCCGGTGGGAACCCGCGTATTCGGTCCGGTGGCGCGTGAACTGCGTGAGAAGAAATTTTTGAAGATTGTTTCGCTGGCGCCAGAAGTTCTTTAACGCATCCGGCTGTGGCAGAGCGGCAGCGGTGCAAGCGAAGCGACGAATCGAAGCGAAGAATCGAAGCGAAGAATCGAAGCGAAGAATCGAAGCGAAGAATCGAAGCGAAGAATCGAAGCGAAGAATCGAAGAACTGAAGAGAAGCGGCTTAGCCGCCGAGGCAATTGAAGGTTATGGCAACTGCAACTGCAACCAAGAAGATGAATCGCGACATCCGCCGCAACGATAACGTGCAGGTCATTGCCGGGCGGGATGCGGGCAAGCAGGGTCGTGTACTGCGCGTTGTTCCAGCCCGGGGCAAGGTTCTGGTGGAACACGTGATGATGGTGAAGAAGCACGTGAAGCCGAATCCGCAGCGCAACATCAAGGGCGGAATTGCCGAGCAGGAGGGCTTGGTGGACATCAGCAACGTAATGCTGGTCTGCGGCTCCTGCGGCCCGGTGCGGGTGGGCCACGATATGCGCGGTGAGCGCAAGG
This sequence comes from Terriglobales bacterium, assembly GCA_035548935.1. Lineage (GTDB taxonomy): Bacteria > Acidobacteriota > Terriglobia > Terriglobales > Acidobacteriaceae > DASZRZ01. The sequence continues at coordinate 314 of DASZRZ010000284.1, read as the reverse complement.
TTCGGGTTTGCAAAAAGTGCGGCACCACGCTGGAGAAGTAGCCGCGGCATTGTGCCGCAGCGGAAATGAAAGGTTTCAGAACCTCACGAACCGGTAATCACTCCGAAACCGTGACAGGACATTGAAGAATATGGCAAAGGAAAAACAGGAACAGGGCAAGAAGCAGCAACAGGCTGAAGTTTCGGGGGATGGCGCCTCCGGAAAGCCGGCGCGTCCTCCTGCCAGCTTTAAAGGCGTGGTGCGGATGAAGGAGAAGTACAACAAGGAAGTCATGCCCGCGCTGATGAAGGAATTCGAGCTGAAGAATCCGATGG
>DASZRZ010000283.1:0-2454 GCA_035548935.1 Terriglobales bacterium | reverse complement strand
GACCACAATCGCGTCCTCAACCGCATTGACGACGATCTGCGGGTCGATTCCCTTTTCGCGACTCAAGGCATCGATAACGTTATAAAGCTCGCTTGCCATAGACAGTTCTCACTGCAACAGTTCCCAGCACTTCAAATCCGTTTGAAAGTTCCTGCCAACCCTGCCCCTGATAACGGCAGGCTAGAACTCCGGCACGAGATTCGACTTTTCAATATTCGACAGCTCAAGTTCGATTTGTCTCTCGGGGAGAGGATGCTTCTTCGCTCTCACCCCCATGGCCCGCCCGCCGCTGGCTCCCCCACCCACGCACAAGACAATTTTTCCTTCGCGCAGCCCCTCAAGGCGGCCTTCAAAATTGCGGCTATCCTCAACCGGCTGCACGGTTCGTACCCGCACGCGGCTGCCCGCAAAACGCTCATAGTCGCGCGGGTGAACCAGCTTGCGGTCCAGCCCCGGGGACGAAACTTCCAGCACGTAGGAGCCTCCCGGTATGCGATCCTCAACATCGAGAATCGTGCCTACCTCGCGGCTCACCAGAGCGCAGTCGGCATGGGTCACGCCCCCTGGCTTATCGATGTAAAGACGCAGTACCCGGGCTTTCCCGCCACCCACGAACTCCACATCGACAACTTCCAAACCGTGCGTGCCGGCCACGCGCTCCGTTATCTGCCTCAGCTCTTCGACTTTCAGCGCCATCTACTTGCCCGGCCAAAAATAAAGTGGGCTCGCGCCCACCGGTACAGCTCGCCAAAACCCTGGTGCGTCCGGACGTTCCGGCACGCTACCGATCTTGTATGCCTTCCGGTAAGCTGAGCGAAACCATCAGCAATACCCAAGTCCTCACTCGCCGGAGGACGCATGCGCAGGCTACAAAACTAAGCCGGGCACACAAGGTGGCCGCGACAACACAGAAGCCAGTGCGGCCATTCTACGCTGCACAGGTTCGAATTACAAACCGCCCGCGACGCAGGAATCCACCGCCGTCTTCAGATAAGATGCGCCTCGGCCCCACAAGGATACAGAAGGATTTGCCGGGAATTCCGGCACTTCCCCGCCCCTCGCGCGGCGCCGTTCTCCTCCTGCTAAAATGCGGACAGCACCGCGAGCCAAAAAATGATTCATTTCCCTGTACCCGAAGCTCTCACCTTCGACGACGTACTTCTGCTCCCTGCGCGATCCGATGTCACCCCCGCAAGCGTCAGCACACAGACGCGGGTCACAAGGAACATTACCGTCAATGTTCCCATCATCAGCGCTGCCATGGACACGGTGACCGAATCCCGCATGGCGATCGCGATGGCGCAACAGGGCGGCCTGGGCATCATACATCGCAATATGACAATCGAGCAGCAGGCGGGCGAGGTGGACAAGGTAAAGCGCTCGGAGAGCGGCATGATCGTCGATCCCATCACCATGTCTCCCGACGACAAGGTCTCCGATGCGCTGGAAGTGATGCGCCGCTACCGCATCTCCGGTGTGCCCATCACCAAGGACAGCAAGCTCGTCGGCATCCTCACCAACCGCGACCTGCGCTTCGAAACCCGCACCGACATCCCGATCCGCAAGGTAATGACCAGCGAAAACCTCATAACGGTTCCGGTCGGCACCACGCTGGAAGAGTCCGAAAAAATCCTCCATACCCACCGGGTGGAAAAACTTCTGGTCGTCGATGACAAATACAACCTGAAGGGGCTCATCACCGTAAAAGATATTCAGAAGAAACTGCGCTATCCCATGGCCGCGAAAGACTCCCACGGAAGGCTTCGCGTCGGCGCAGCCCTGGGAGCAACCGGAGACTTTCTGGAGCGCGCCCAGGAACTGGTCCGCGCCAAGGTGGACGTTCTGGTAATCGACAGCGCACATGGCCACTCCACCCGCGTGATCGAGGCGGTAATGGCGGTGAAGGCCAAACTGCCGGAAGTGGACCTGATCGCGGGCAATGTAGGCACTTTCGATGGCGCCTGCGAACTGGCAAAAGCGGGCGCGGATGCAGTAAAGGTTGGCATTGGCCCCGGCTCCATCTGTACCACCCGCGTGGTGACCGGAGCCGGCGTGCCGCAAATTACCGCCATTGCCGAAGCCTACCGCGCCACGCGCGAAGCTGGCATTCCCGTCATCGCCGATGGCGGCGTCAAATACTCCGGCGACGTCACCAAGGCCCTGGCCGCCGGAGCCAACGTGTGCATGATCGGCTCGCTGTTTGCCGGGACTGACGAAAGCCCCGGCGAGACCATCCTTTACCAGGGACGCGCCTTCAAAACCTACCGCGGCATGGGCTCCCTGGCCGCCATGGCGGCAGGCTCCAGCGAGCGTTACTTCCAGGAAAAAGCAGGCGACTCCTCCGTGGAGAGCACCAGCGAAGATGGCGAAGGCAACCGCCTGGCAAAGTTCGTCCCCGAAGGAATTGAAGGCCGCGTGCCGCACCGCGGATCTCTGGCCATGATCGTCTCGCAG
>DASZRZ010000282.1:0-8709 GCA_035548935.1 Terriglobales bacterium | reverse complement strand
ATCAAGCGCATCGGCGAAATGTTCCCTAAGAAGACGGCTACTGAACCGGTGGAAGTATAGATACCCCCTCCCAGAGGTTAGTCCGAAAAAGTCGTTGACGGAATTACCTGTCAGTGGCATTATCCAGTAGTCCGCTAGGGTAAGTGGTTTGTTATCGCGTAAAGCTAAATACGGTTTGCAAGCGTTGATTTACCTGGCGAAGCAGCCAGCAGAGCAACCGGTGGTAATTGCCGACCTGGCGGAAAAAGCGCACCTTCCCAAGAAGTTTTTGGAGCTGATACTGCTGGACCTGAAGAATATTGGGCTCCTGCATAGCAGAAAAGGTAAGGGTGGAGGCTATTTTCTTAGCCGCAAGCCTGAGGCGATCCAGCTGGGATCTGTGGTCCGGGTTCTGAACGGTCCCCTGGCCCCTGTAGCCTGTGCCAGCCAGACAGCGTATATGCGCTGCAGCGATTGCGAGAGCGAAGAAACCTGCGGTATCCGTCTGGTAATGAAGGACGTAAGAGACGCCATGGCAAACATTCTGGACAACACCAGCCTGGCTGATGTGATTGCCATGACCGAGAAGGCCAAAGGTACGGAAAGTAACAATCCCCTGCTGACGATCGCAGGGTAAAAAATTTAAGCAATAAATCTACTAACTCTATAGGTATATGGGAAATAACGAAGCCAACTCGAGTTACGGACTGAGGGGGGATTCCTTCCCGAATCCTTTATCCCGGTCGTGCGCCCGTAGGATTTCTGACTTCGTTGCGCATCGTTCCAGTTCTGCTGCGACTGCACGCCAGTCCTCCCCCGGTTTCTGTTGCTGCTGTTGTTGTTGCCTCTAGGCATTCCGGTTTACCGCTGCAAGTCATTCAATATTCGATTTTTAAGAGAGGAATGAACCGCGAGGTTCAAGGTAAGAGTTCATGAAACGCACGTGGATTACATTGATGTTCCTGGTCGCGCTTTTTTCCGGCAATCTTTTCGCCCAGACTGGACAGGTCACTGGAAAAATCACAGACTCCGCGAACACGTTGGTCTCTGGAGCGACCATTACAGCCGTAAGCGGAAGTACTGCCCGGACAACAACCTCCAACAATCTTGGCGTGTATACCTTTTTCGGCCTTCAGCCGGGTGTATATGAGATTTCCGTCAAGTTTGACGGTTTTAAAAACCTGAAAAAGTCTGCGGTAACTTTGGCCGCCAGGCAGGTTGCTCATGTGGACTTCCAACTGGAGCCGCTGAGTGCGCAGGAGAGTTCGACCAGCCAGACGGTCCCAGCCGAATCCGGAGAGAACAAAGCAGAGGGGCTGCCGTCGCAAGTCGAACAGCAGGTGACGGTCACCGCGCGGCGCTTCGAGGAAGAAGTGCAGGATGTTCCCATCCCGGTATCTGTGGTCACTGGAGATATTGTCGACAAGGTGGGCGCCTTCAACGTAAACCGCCTGAAGGAGATGATCCCTACGGTTCAGTTCTACTCTTCCAACCCTCGCAACTCGTCGATCAACATTCGCGGATTGGGATCGCCATTTGGCCTTACCAACGACGGCATTGAACCGGGCGTTGGTTTCTATGTGGACGGCGTCTTTTATGCCCGTCCTGCCTCGGCAAGTCTCGACTTTATTGATCTGGAGCAGATTGAGGTTCTTCGCGGACCCCAGGGGACGCTTTTTGGTAAGAACACAACGGCGGGCGCCATCAATGTAACGACCCGCAAACCCAGCTTTACCCCTACCACAAACTTTGAGCTCTCCTACGGCAATCTGGGATTTATCCAGGCCAAAGCCTCCGTCACCGGGCCGCTGTATCGCGACAAGATTGCCGCCAGACTTTCATTCTCCGGCACGCAGCGCGATGGCGTGCTCTACAACGTCAAGACGCAGGATGACGTCAACGACCTGAACAATATTGGCGTGAGGGGTCAGTTCCTCTTCGTTCTGACGGACAAGATCGTACTTTCCACGTCGGTGGATTACTCCCGTCAACGGGCCGAGGGCTATGCCCAGGTCATTGCTGGTGTGGCGCCCACGCGCCGCAACGCGAACCAGCAATATGCGCAAATCGCCCGCGACCTCGGCTACACGCCGCCTAGCTTCAACCCTTTTGACCGCGTGATTGATACCGATACGCCTTGGCGTTCCAATCAGAGCCTTGGCGGCGCTTCGGCCACACTGGACTGGAACCTGGGACGAGGACAACTGACCTCAATTTCCGCGTGGCGATTCTGGGATTGGGATCCCTCCAATGACCGGGATTTCACGGGACTTCCTGTAACCACGATCTCTTCGGGCACGTCGAAGCAGCGGCAGTGGACGCAGGAAATACGGTATGCCGGACGAGTCTCGTCGCGGATAAACTTTGTAGCGGGAACCTTTTTCTACCGGCAGCGCATCGACTCCGATCCGGTTATCAAGCAGGAGCAGGGCTCGGCTGCGGCGCGCTTTTTGCTGGCTCCCAGCGCCAATGCAGCAACGCCCGGGCTTCTCACCGGGTACGGGTTTAATCAGTACCTGAAATATACGAACCTGAGCGCGGCTACATTCGGCCAGTTCGAGTTAGCCCTCACCAATCGTTTGCGCATTATTCCCGGCATTCGATTCAACTACGACCAAAAGTATGGCAACTTTAACCAGCAGATATACGGTGGACTGCAAACGACCAACACCGCTCTAGTCGCATTGCAGCGCTCGATTCTTGCGCCGCAGGCCTATGTGGCGGATGTGAATGACAATAACGTGTCAGGCCAGGTAACGCTCGCTTACACAGTGAGTGAGAAGGCCAATGCGTATTTCACCTACTCGACTGGATACAAGTCGGTCGGTCTTAATCTTGGGGGTGTTCCCACGGACGCCGCCGGCAACCCCGCCCTCTCTGCTGCGACTGTAAAGCCCGAGCATGTGCACCACTTTGAGTTTGGAGTAAAGACACGGCCGCTGCGGAACGTTACGGCAAACATCACCGCGTTCAATACAAATATTAATGATTTCCAAACGCAGGTGGTCAACGCTCAAGTGGGCGTGCTTCGCGGCTACCTGGCGAATGCCAAAGAAGTGCGCGTACGCGGCATTGAGTTCGACGGCAATGCCAGAATTAACGACAATCTCTCACTATATGGTTCGGCTGCCTACACGGATGCGAAGTACATTTCCTTCGTCGATGCGCCGCCGCCGCTGGAGGATACCGGTGGACCCCAGGTGAAGGATATTTCGGGATCAATCCTGCCCGGTGTTTCCCGCTGGGCCGCCTCATTCGGTAGCGAGTACTCGCATCCAGGGAAGCTCTTCGGTCGTGAAGGAAGCTTCTTTGCCGCGCTTGATGCGAGCTATCGCTCGTCCTACTCCTCAAGCCCGTCTTATTCGCAGTACCTGATTATTGACGGCTATCCCCTGCTCAACCCGCGCGTGGGATTCAGGTGGGCCGATGGCTGGTCTGCCTATGTATGGTCACGCAATGTGCTGAGCAAGAACTACTTTGAACTGCTGTCGGCAGCTCCTGGAAATTCCGGTCTGTATGTGGGATTGCCGGGTGACCCAAGAACCTTTGGCATAACGCTGCGACGGACGTTGAGCTTCTAAAACCTTCCGCTTGCGATCCACGAAAGTCGTCGCTGGCTTTCGTGGATCTCAAGGCGGGAAATGGCGCGGTGCCCAAGTGGTAAGGGAAAGGTCTGCAAAACCTTCATACGTGGGTTCGATTCCCACCCGCGCCTCCAATTTTTTCTTACCCCAGGGGTCTGGCTCCCAACTGCATCATCTTGTCCGTGCGGGTGATTAACCCCAACGATCACGGGGCCATACGGGCACACCCTGATCATCGCGCAAGTTTAAGACTTTATTCCCCGCCTTCACTACTCGCGCGATAAGGGCATCCGTCCCCTCATATTTGATCTTTGCTCCGGTGACTTCAACCATTTCGCCAACCTTGAATTCAAAGCCCTGCTCTTTAACGTAATCCGTTGGTCCCGTGTGAACATCCAGGATGCCTTCCTTCGTTTTCAGCAGAAAGTGAGCGCCTTGCCATCCCTTTTTGCCGGTGTGTTCAAAGACTTTGGTGATTTTTGCCTTGACCGTAATTACCGGCGCCGGGTTGGACTGCGGCTTCTCTTGCCCATAGGCAGTGTGCGTGGCTAACGGCAGAACTCCAAGCAGCGCGGCCATTGCCGTGATTAGAAAATAACGTTCCCGCATTCCCTCTCCTCCCGAAACGCCAGTAGCCTACTCTCTGTGAGAAAAGCGCGCCAGTAATACCGGAATTACGCCACCCAACAGGGCCACACCGTTCGGTTGACACAGGCTCTGGCGGCTCATACTATGCGCACCGGGGAGCGTGCGGCTGGCGCACCCAATCGTCGATAGGAGCATCATCCGAAATTATGATGACCCGCGGATTCCTGGCATTTTTTCTGGCTCTTTCGGTTGCCGCAGCTCCCGCTGTTGCGCAGACCCATGCGGCCAGGACCTTTGATATCTACGTGACGGATATGGAAGGTGGAAATTCGACGCTGTTCGTTTCGCCGTCGGGTGAGTCCGTGCTGATCGACACCGGAAGCGGGTCCTATCCTGGCACAAACGCAGCCGACGGAAGATCCAGAGACGTGGACCGCATTCTTGAGGCAGTGGAAGACGCCGGCCTTAAGCAGATCGACTACCTTATAACCACGCACTGGCACGGCGATCATTTCGGTGGGCTGGCGGAGCTTGCCCGGCGCATTCCCGTACGCCACTTCATCGATCACGGTCCTCAGATTGTGGAGAACGATCGGGCCACAGAGTTCCTGAGAGATGTTTATCCCAAACTTTATGAAAAGGCTACGCGCACCATTGCCAAGCCCGGGGATAAGATTCCTGTCGCGGGGCTGGACTGGCGGGTGGTGAGTTCGGCAGGTGTGGGCATTAAGACGCCGCTTCCGGGGGCGGGTGCACCGAATCCTTACTGTGCCAGCTACAAGCCCATCGACGAGTTCAGCGATGGCGAAGAAAACGCCGCTTCCGTGGCCAGCGTTGTCACTTTCGGAAGGTTTCGCGTGGCCCACATGGGGGATATGACCCAGAGCCGGGAGTTCAAACTGATGTGTCCCAACAATAAAGTGGGGACGATTGACCTGCTGGTGGTGTCCCATCATGGCCTTGCGGTGTCAAACTCGGAGGCTCTCGTCCACGCTCTACATCCGCGAGTTGCCGTCATGAATAACGGCACGCGCAAGGGGGGCCCCCCGGAGGTGATGAAGGTTCTGTACACCTCCCCGGGGCTCGAGGACCTGTGGCAGATGCACTTTTCCGTTCTGAGCGGGCAGGAGTACACGGTGCCGGGACTGTTCATCGCCAACATGTTCGATGACCAGCCCCCGGCTATGCCGATCAATCCGGTGCCGCAGCCTCCCCGGGGTGGACCTCCCGCCCCGGCGCATAACGGAAAGGCATACTGGATCAAGGTGTCGGCACAGTCCGACGGAACCTTTACCGTGACTAACGGACGCAACCAGTTCAGCAAGACCTACAAGACGCATAAGTAAAAAGAGGATGCATCTCCCCTGCCGCCAGTCCTGTAAACTCATTCAATTCGCCTGATGAAGCTCACCGTACATAAACTGGTATTTGCCCTGGGCCTACTGCTGTTTCCCAGCCTCACGACGCTCAAGCTGGCAGCGCAAGAGACACCCACACCCAAAATGCGGCGTCCGGTATCGGATGAGATTAACCGGCTGCTGCCCAAGTGGATGGTTTTCAGCGCCGAGTACCGGGCCCGCTCGGAAAGTACAACCGGGATTGGCTTTGCCTCCAACCGCGACGACAGCTATCTGCTCAATCGCTTCCGCCTCAAATTGATGGTGCAGCCTGAAAGCTGGCTCAAGTTTGGTTTTGAAGCGCAGGATGCCCGTGTGTGGTGGAAGAACCAGAGTCCGCCGGCAGCTCCCTATCAGGACACGATCGACCTGCGCCAGGGCTATGTGGAGCTTGGCGATGTGGAGAAAAAATCATTGGGCTTGCGGGCCGGACGCCAGGAGCTGAGCTTTGGCGAGGAGCGCATTATCGGGATTTCCAATTGGGTGAACACATCCCGGACCTTTGATGGATTTCGCGGCACTTACCGGAAATCCGGATACCGTCTGGACTTGTTCGCAGCGTCGGTAGTCAATGCCAAGGACGGACAATTCGACGAAAGCACCAGCGGTAACGATATTTATGGGGCATATCTGGGAATTCCGAATCTTGTTCCGGGAGCACGGATCGAGCCTTATTTTTTGTGGCGGCGCAGCTCCGGCCAGACGGCCGAAACAGGTGCGCGGGGTATTCTGCATTTCTCGACGCTGGGAATTCACTGGACCGGAAAGGTCAATCCCCGGTGGGACTATGGCATGGAGGTTGACCGGCAACAGGGCTCCCTGGGCACGGATACCGTGAGTGCCTGGGCCGGCCACTGGGTCGTGGGACGATCCTTTGCCAAAGCGCGGCTTACACCTCACATTACGGTCGAATATAACTACGCTTCCGGCGATGGCAATCCGAAGGATGGCAGGCGTAACGGCTTTGATCTCCTCTATCCTTCCGGGCATGACAGGTTCGGAATTGCCGACCAGGCCGGGAATCGGAATATCAGGAACGTCCGCGCAGGTCTTGAGCTTAAGCCGTCTAAGAAATGGTCCACGGTTGGCAGATATGACGCATGGTGGCTCGCCGATCCTCATGATGGCCTCTACAGCTCGGGGGGGAATCTAATCGCCAGGGTGGCTAGCGGAGCCGGTGGCCGGTTTGTGGGTCATGAACTGGACGGGGTTGTGGCGTACAACTTCTCACGAGAGCTGCAAATGGGAGGTGGATTCGGACACATCTTCCCGGGAACTTTCCTGAAGCATGCGACTCCGGGACACTCCTACAACTTCCCTTACCTGACGATGACAGTGGCCTTCTGAAGTCAAGCTTGCGCAAAGGCGGCATTGGCAGCTACAAAGCGTCCCCTACCAGCTAGAGAAGCGAATGCGCCGTTTTCTCCGCGATGTCAGTGGGGTCCAGATCCGTGGACTCAACCATAATCAGGTATTTCGATGCCTTCACCGAAGAGACATTAATCCCGTGGGCCACGGCTTTGCCGCTGCGCCTCTGAACCCACCATAAGTCGGACTTGGGCCCGATGTGAATGGAAATATGCTCCGGGCCTTGAGAGTAGATGAGGTGAAGAAATTGCGTGCCGCTGAGCGAGCAGATTTTTGCTTTTTCCAGTTGGAAACCTGCGGGCGCCATGGTAGCGGCAACATTGTTCATGGGAACCACCCGCGCCGAGAGAGCCTGTACCGCCTGAGGAGCCGTGACCCATGGGCGATTCCTGTTCAGGATTACCTCGCGATTGAAGTCTTCCGCCGCGGCCAGCCGGTAGTTGGCATCCACCGTGGAAGAGCGCCAGGTGAATGCCGTTACAACGATCAGAAGACAGGCAGCTGTAGCCAGGGCGATGGAAGAAGGACGCCAGAAAATTGCCGTCGGTTTTACGCTTTTGCGAATGCGCCGGTCCAAATCCATGGGATAGGAAGCCTGCTCCTCGACGGCGCGCCGGACGAGGGCATCCACCGCCCCGGACTGGCTGACCAGCGCCGCGCACGCGGCACACCCGACAAGATGAGTTTCCACGGCTTCCATTTCGGACTGCGAAAGCTCGCCAGTCATATATAACGAAACTGAAAACCGGACCGTTTCACAATTCATTTTGAAGCCGCCTTATCAACTTATTGCCCATATCTTTTTTTTGCCCACATAGTCCCCGTTTCCATGCCACTCAACCCAGCCGGGAGATCGCGCGGTCCGCTCCCATGGGGGACGCCAGAGCAATACGCAGTGCCGAGCGGGCGCGCCCCAGCCGGGACATTACCGTTCCCAGAGGAATGGAGAGTATGCCGGCAATCTCCCGGATCGCGAGGCCGTCCACTGCCGCGAGAAGCAGCACAGTGCGCTGTTCTATGGGGAGATCATCCACCGCGGACAGAACTTCGCAGGCTGCGATTCTCTCCTCGATGGGACAGACCGGCGCCAGAAGCTCAAGCTCACCACCGGTGACTTCTTCAATGCGGCGGCTGCTATCACGATGGGATCGCTTCCAGTGGTTCAGCATAATCGTGTAGAGCCACGCCCTGGCATTGGTGCCATTCTCAAAACGGTCGAAGGAGCGCCATGCGCGAAGCATGGTCTCCTGCACGAGGTCTTCGGCAAGGCCCGACGTGCGGCACAAGCGCGATGCGGTGCGCAGCAACGCCGGACCGTGCGGAAGAATCGTGTTTTCGAAGGCCTGTTGCCGCTTCGACATCGAGCCCCTGTCCCGGACCATCCCGTTGGCGGTTATCCGGGCCCGTTAAGATTCTGCGTTGCCAACGCCTGGTTTGCCGCTACTTCTTCTTCGTGATCTCGTCGAGCACAGCCAGAACTTCCTGGCTATGGTGATTCGGGTCTACGGCGACAAACATCTTCGCCACCTTGCCCTTGGGATCAATCACGAAGGTGTTGCGGCGCGCCATTCCGCGTTCCTCATTCAACGAATCGTACTTGGCCAGAGCCTCATGCCTGGGATCGGCCAGTAGATGGAAGTTCAGCCCCTCCTTGGCGCAAAACTCCTTGTGGCTTTCGGATGTGTCCGCGCTCACGCCGATGACTTCGGCCTTGTGCTTCTCGTACTTCGGAAGGTCAGTCTGGAAGCCGTGGGCCTCAATCGTGCATCCATTGGTGAAATCTTTGGGGTAGA
>DASZRZ010000281.1:0-12659 GCA_035548935.1 Terriglobales bacterium | reverse complement strand
AAGATGAGCGGCGTGGGAGCCCACGAGGTCATCATCGAAACCCCGGATCACGGCGCGACGCTTTCGACCCTGTCCGACAAGGCCATCGAGGATGTCTTCTGGGCCTTTCGCGATCGCATTCTCGACCTGCGGCAGGACAAGCGTTTCAAGTACATCCTGATCTTCAAGAATCATGGAGAGGCTGCGGGCGCATCGCTGGAACATGCCCACTGCCAGCTGATCGCACTTCCCATAGTGCCGCGGCAGGTGGCGGAGGAGTTCGAAGGCGCCAAACAATACTTTATTTACAAAGAGCGCTGCGTCTTCTGCGACATCATCCGCCAGGAGCTGGACACGGGGACGCGCATTGTCGCCGAAAACAAGGACTTCGTAACCATCGCTCCTTACGCGCCGCGCTTCCCCTTTGAGACATGGATCCTGCCCAAGCAGCACGAGTCCGCATTTGAGCACTCATCCACTTCCATGTACGAGAACCTTGCCAAGTCGCTGAAAACTCTCCTGGCAAAGTCCTACAACGTGCTCGATAACCCGGCCTACAACCTGGTGCTTCACACCTCTCCCGTGCAGGACCCGCACCACGAGCACTACCACTGGCACCTTGAGTTCATGCCCAAGCTGACCAAGACGGCGGGATTCGAATGGGGGACGGGTTTCTATATCAATCCCACGCCCCCGGAAGAGGCGGCGCGCTTTCTGCGCGAGGCCAGCGTGGAGATCGTGCAGCGGACAACGGCCGGTTAAGCCAAAAATCCATGTCTAACCGTACTGAGGGGCCGGTGGTGGAATCGCCGGCCCTTTCGCTGCTTGAATCGCGGCGCTATTTCGCAGACATCGACTGCTCGAGGACATGCGCCACGCGCAGGATGGTGGCCTCGTCGAAGTGGCGGCCCAGAAGTTGGAGTCCAATCGGAAGTCCGCCCCGGGATTGCCCGCAGGGAACGGAGATCGCCGGGACTCCGGCCAAATCTGCCGTTACGGTATAGATATCGGCGAGATACATGGCCAGAGGATCGTCCGTTTTTTCTCCCAGCTTGAATGCGGGAGTGGGAGTGGTGGGCGTGGCAATGGCGTCCACTTGCTGAAAGGCCTGATCGAAATCGCGGGTGAGTAGGGCGCGCACGCGCTGGGCCTTGAGGTAATAGGCATCGTAATATCCGGCGCTCAGCACGTAGGTTCCCAGCATAATGCGGCGTTTTACCTCGGCGCCGAATCCCACGTCGCGGCTGCGGCGGTACATTTCCGAGAGTGTTTTGACCCCCTTCTCGCGAAAGCCATAGCGCACGCCGTCGAAGCGGGCAAGGTTGGAAGAGGCCTCCGCCGTGGCGATCACATAGTAGGCGGGAACCGCGTAGGCCGTATGAGGCAGGGAGATCGGGATAATTTCGCATCCTGCCTGCGCCAGCTTCTGAATGCCGTCTTCGACCGCTTTACGTACTTCGGGATCCAGCCCCTCGCCAAAGTATTCCCGGGGAATTCCCAGCCTAAGACCGCGCACGGGCTTCCCTAGTTCCGCAACATAGCTGGGAACCGGAACCTCCGCTGAAGTGGAGTCGGCTGTATCGCGCCCGGCGATGTGGCCAAGCAGAATGGCTGCGTCTTTCACATTTTTGGTAACCGGACCGATGTGATCGAGCGACGAGGCGAAGGCAATCAGCCCATAACGCGACACACGGCCATAGGTTGGCATGAGGCCGACAACGCCGCAAAACGCGGCTGGCTGACGGATCGATCCGCCGGTATCCGAGCCCAGGGCCGCCACACAGGTTCCCGCCGCCACCGTGGCCGCTGAACCTCCCGATGAACCGCCGGGGACTCGGGTCGTGTCCCGGGGATTGCGCACCGGCCAGTAGCCGGAGTTTTCATTCGACGAGCCCATGGCAAATTCGTCGCAATTGGTCTTGCCCAGAACGATTGCGCCTGCATCCTCAAGGCGCTTGACCGCGGTGCAGTCATAGGGAGCGGCGAAGTTATCGAGTATCTTCGAGCCGGCGGTGGTACGGACGCCCGCCATGGTCATGACATCTTTCACCGCGAGGGGAACCCCGGCGAGCGGAGGCAGGGGGTCGCCGCGATCGGCCAGCTTATCGACCTCGGCAGCCTTTGCCAGCGCACGGTCCTTCAGCAGGGTGAGATAGGCTCCGATAGCCTTGTCGTTCTTGTTGCCAGCGAGGTCTTCGGCCTCGATTTTGGCGAAGAAACCCTGGGCCAGCGCCGTGGCCGTGGTTTGGCGCTCGAGTACAGCCGTACGGGCGGAGTCAATGGTGAGAAGGTTCAGGTCCATGGATTTAATTTTGATTTTGGCGCTCTAGTGACTACGGAAGACTTTTCTATCTCTCGATGACCTTGGGAACCTTGAAGTATGTGCCATCGGACTCGGGCGCGTTCTTCATCACCCCGGCACGATCGAGCGACGGACGCGTTTCATCTTCCCGCATGGCATAAGCAAAACGCGCCGTACCGGTCTTCGACTCGTCGATGCCATAGCGATCCGAGGTCTGCGCCATGGGTTCGACACTGGAGGTATCCAGTTCGTTCAGCAGGTCGATATAGCCCAGCACGGAGTTCAAGTCCTTCACCATGCGTTCGCGCTCGCCAGAAGTGAGCTCCAGGTTAGCGAGTTCGGCAACGTATAAGACTTCTTTTTCGGAAACCTTCATAATTTTTCTCACCGCGATTTTCGTTGCGGTTGGTTCGTCCACGGGAACGGTCCAACGGGGACCGGAGCACTTAATTTCGTGGCTTCAAAGAAGCTTCAAAGCCGGGAAGCACAAACTCGATGTGCTCAACCCCGGCGATCTTCTTCATGGCCGCGGCATAGCGAGGGAGAAGCTCCTGCAACTGCGAGCGCCAGGCCTTGTCCGCGACCTCAACCCGCAAAACACCCTTATCGCAGCCCATTGCACGCGTTTTGGCCGCAACGGAGGGACCGCAGACCAGAGGCCATCCCAACATGGCTGCCTCCTCTGAGGGCACGTCACGCAAGACCCCCAGGACAATGCTCTGCAATCCTGTTCGCACGTGCTCCACAAACTCCTCCTCGCGACGGCTGGCCCTAATGGGAAAGAGCGATTCTAGCATTCACCCGACTGCCGGGCCGACCCCATTCAGAGGCAGGCGCGGAGGCGAATGATCCAGCCCTTATTTACCTTCGGAAAACTGTCTGGCGACAAATTCCAGGGCATGCTCACGATTCTCCAGCCCACCTTCGAGCTGTGCATCCTCCACCAGTCCCAGAATTTCCTTGAAGCGCGGCCCCGGACGATAACCTGCGGCGATCAGATCATCGCCCGTAAGCAACGGCCTGGGCCGAATGTCTTCCGCAGGCATCTCAGCGATGCTCTGCTTAACGAACTCATAATTCCGCAAATCTCCATGGCTCGAAGAGCAGTCGATGCGGTGAAGTTCCAGATGCTCCTCAAACGCAGGCAGGCGGACAAATTTCTTCAGCGTGGAGGCTTTCATTTTGGGAGCGTCCGCGAAGCGCATGTGGTTGGCCACCAGCGCAGAGATTTGGGCAGTGTCGTCGTTAGAAAAACGCAGCCGGTGGCAAATCTCCTCTGCCATGCGAACGCCCACCTCAACGTGGCCGTCAAAGCGAATTCTGTCGGGCGCAACCCGGAAGGTGGAAGGCTTGCCCACGTCATGGAGCAGAACGCCCCAAGCCAGCGTTTTTGAAGCAGGCGAGGCGGAATGCGGCAGGTTCTCCAGCATGAGCAATGTGTGGGTCCACACATCTCCTTCGGGGTGATACTGAGGGGGCTGCGCGACGCCCTTCATGGTGGCAATTTCCGGGAGGACCTCGGCCAGCAGCCCGGTTTCGTCCAACAACTCAAAGGCACGGCGGGCGCGGCCTTCGGTCAACATCTTGCTCAGTTCGTCGCGGATACGCTCCCGGCTCACGGCATGAATCTCCCGCGCCAGCTCACGGATGGCCGCGAAGGTCGCTTCTTCAATCTGGAAGTTGAACCTGGCGGCGAAGCGGACGGCGCGCAGCATGCGAAGCTTGTCTTCGGTAAAGCGCTGCTGCGCCACGCCGATGGCGCGGATCACGCCCGCTTGCAGATCGGCGCGGCCCCCAACGAAATCACGCACCTCGTAAAGTTCCGGATCGAGTGTCTGGTAATCGAGCAGCAGGCCGTTGATTGTGAAGTCGCGCCGCCGTACGTCTTCGCTGGGGTCCGTGCTGAAGTTCACGCGGTCGGGATGCCGCCCATCGCTGTAGACTCCGTCGCTGCGGAAGGTTGCCACCTCCACCACCTGCTGGGGCACAGCAGAAGGCTCCGCGGTTGAGACATCGCGCCCTGGGACTGGCACGAGCACCACGCCGAATTGAGCCCCTACTGCCCAGGTTTCAGGGAAGATGGACATCACCTGCTGCGGCGTGGCGTCAGTGGCCACGTCGTAGTCGGCGGGTTCGCGGCCCAGCAGCAGGTCGCGGACGCATCCCCCAACGAGATAGGCCCGATGGCCGCGCCCGCGCAGGGTACGAATCACCTCAATGGCGGCGGATTTTTTCTGGTCAGCCATTCCCTATCCATCGCATGGCGGCTTTTCCCACCAGGCTTTAGGATAGAACCTTACGGTGGAAATATAGACGCAACTTGAAGTATAGAAGCAATAGAAGCAGAGGATATGCCCGACATCTTCATTCTCGGTATTGAAAGCTCCTGCGATGAGACCGCGGCCGCCGTGGTGCGCTCCGGCGAACAGGTGATCTCCAACGTGGTGCTCTCGCAGTTCGCCACCCACCGTCCATTCGGAGGCGTGGTTCCCGAGCTTGCCTCGCGCGAGCATCTGAAAGCGATTGTGCCGGTGGTGAAGGCGGCGCTGGAGCAGGCAGGCCAAAGTTACCGGAGTATCGATGCCCTGGCCGTCACCCGCGGTCCGGGGCTGGCGGGGGCCCTGCTGGTCGGCATCAGCTACGCCAAGGCCCTGGCTTTCGCTCTCGACAAGCCGCTGATTGCAGTCAATCACCTGGAAGGTCACATCCACGCGGTGCTTTTGGAGGAAAGGCAAAAGGGAAACCACCACATCGAGTTCCCCGTGCTGGCCCTGGTGGTTTCGGGCGGACACACCCATCTTTATCTCGCCGAATGCCACGACTCTCATTGGAGCTACCGCAATATCGGACACACCCGCGATGACGCCGCCGGTGAGGCCTACGACAAGGTCGCCAAACTGATTGGGCTGGGTTATCCCGGAGGTCCGGTGATGGACCGGCTCGCCCCGCACGGCGACCCCAGGGCCGTTCGCTTCACCCTGCCGCAGATCAAGAATCCCGACCGGCGCACTAGCGCGTCCAATCCTGATGGGCGCACTAGCGCCAGAGAACAGTCCGGCCCAAGCTTCGACTTTTCTTATAGCGGCATCAAGACGGCGGTGCTGCGATATGTACAGGTCCACGAAATGCAACCAGCCATTGATCAACGCCGCCGGACGCTCTCTGCCATAGCCAAACCAGCTTTAGAGGATTATCTGGCGGTCTGCGACCGGCAGACACTGGACCTGGTTGCATCGTTTCAGCATGCAATGGTGGAAGATCTTATTGGAAAAACGCTTGCGGCAGCCGCTGAATACCAGGTGTCCACGTTGCTGGTAACCGGAGGGGTGGCCGCCAACTCCGAACTGCGCCGCCGCTTCGAGGAGGAAGCGGGCCGCACGGCAACCACGGTTTACTTTCCCTCGCGTCCGCTTTCGACCGACAACGCCGCCATGATCGCCACGGCTGCTTATCCGAAGTTTCTCGCGGGAGAGTTTGCCGGAGCGGAGCTGAACGCAGAGGCTTCTCTGGCCCTGCGCTGAGCGCCAAGGCACAGGCAGGCGAGACGGATTTTCAACTCATGAGGATGGTGGAGATTGGAGCTGAAGGCTTCAGGCTTCTTCCGCTTCGTTGAGGTTTTCTTCAATTGCCATATCTTTGAATTCGCTGGCTTCAAAAACTTCGCCGCAATCCTTGCACTCAACGAATTCAGAATCCTCTTCGCGGGCAACGATCTGCACGCGGGGGTGCTTGCACTGCTTGTCCATGACGGTTCTCTGGGAAGGGTGGTTCAAGTCAGGTTGGTGAAAGCTCATTCGTTACCGGTTCCATAACGGGCCGGATTGGCCGAATTGTAACTAGGCTTGAAAAGAAGTCAAGTCCTGAGAGCCATAGGCAATACCAGCGCCCGGCATTGTAAATCCGCGCAGGCAGCCGCATCGACCCATCCTGGTCCTCCAGGCAGACCTGGTGAGATGAACCCCTGGGGCTCATTTGCCCATGTGATTTCCGTAAGCGCGAGCATTCATCCCGCATGCGCCGCCAACGGATGGGCTCAGTCCCACGAAAATGACACCGACAGAGGGCTTACGAGAACTTCCAATTTAAGCCGCTAATCACTTCATAGCCCGGCACTTACCCTTCAGCATGCACCCTTCAACCCCGGAATTCCGCCGTTGGCTGTTAACAGTTGCATCCCTATAAAACGGGGGCTAGTATGTAAATACGACAATTTGAGTCGCAGTTAGCCTGTCGTAATGGCGATCATTGAGGTCGCAGATTGCCGCAAGTAATTGCTTCAAGTTAAGGACTAGCGGTTTTCCGGCGGGCTTGTCCCGATTGGGCAAAATGCTGAAGCTGACCAAACGAGCGGATTATGGGCTGATCGCCATGCGGCACCTGGCGGAGCATCCGGTCTCGTGCAGCGCAAAAGATATCGCCGAATCGCACGGCATTCCCCCGGAGCTGCTGGCGAAAATTTTACAGCGCCTGGTCAAAGGTGGCCTGCTGCTGTCGCACCATGGCATTAATGGCGGATACATGCTGGCGCGCGATCCGCGCACCATTTCCGCTTATGACGTTATCAAGGCCATTGAGGGGCCACCGCTGCTGACCTCGTGTGTGAGCACGCGCGGCGAATGCGAACAGACCAGCCGGTGCACGGTACGAGAGCCGCTGCGCCGGGTGAGTCAGAGCATTGAAGAAGTTTTGAGCAAGCTGACCATCTACGACATGACGGAGCCGGAAAAGGTTCCCGAGCTGGTAAGCATCGGCTGAAAGCCGCGAACTAAAAATTCAGTAGCACGGCTGCCACAACGGAGCCGGAAGATTTTGCGGAGAGAACCATGACCGTCGATTTGAAAAAAACACAGCCTAAAGGCGTCCAGTTGCCCATCTACATGGATAACCACGCCACCACCCCGATGGACCCCAGGGTATTGGAAGAGATGCTGCCCTACTTCAACGAACGCTTCGGCAATTCGGCCAGCCGCAATCACGTGTTCGGCTGGAAGGCCGAGGAGGGCGTGGAGCAGGCTCGCGAGCGCATTGCCAAGCTGATCGGGGCGACATCGAAGGAGATCATCTTCACCTCCGGCGCCACCGAGAGCGACAACCTGGCCATTAAGGGCGTCGCTGAGATGTACCGCGAGAAGGGCAATCACATCATCACGGCGGTGACTGAGCACAAGGCGGTGCTCGATACCTGCAAGCGCCTGGAGAAGTACGGCTACCGCGTGACCTACCTGCCGGTGCAGAAGAACGGGTTGATCGATCTGGAAGATTTGCGCCGCGCCATGGACGACAAGACCATCCTGGTCACCATCATGGCCGCGAACAACGAGATCGGCGTGCTGCAGCCGGTGAACGAGATTGGGAAGCTCTGCAAAGAGAAGGGCGTGCTCTTCCATACCGACGCCACGCAGGCGGTCGGCAAGGTGCCCTTCGACGTGCAGAAGATGGGCGTCGATCTGGTCTCGATTTCGGCCCACAAGATGTACGGTCCCAAGGGAGTAGGGGCTCTTTACGTGCGCCGCAAGAATCCGCGGGTGCAGGTGGCGGCGCTTCTCGACGGCGGCGGGCACGAGCGTGGCATGCGCTCCGGCACGTTGAACGTCCCCGGAATTGTGGGTCTGGGTAAGGCCTGCGAAATCTGCCGGCTGGAAATGCCGGAGGAATCGAAGCGCCTCTCGACTCTTCGCGACCGCCTGAAGGACCGGCTCTTTGCCGGACTCGACGAGGTCTATCTGAACGGCACGATGGAGCATCATCTACCGAACAACCTCAACGTAAGCTTTGCCTATGTTGAAGGGGAGTCGCTGCTGATGGGCATCAGCGACGTGGCGGTTTCCAGCGGATCGGCCTGCACCTCGGCCACACTGGAGCCTTCGTATGTGCTCAAGGCACTGGGCACCGGCGACGATCTGGCACACAGCTCCATCCGTTTCGGACTTGGCCGTTTCAATACTGAGGCTGAGGTGGACTATGTTTCCGACCGTCTGATCGAGGTCGTAACCCGTCTGCGCGAACTGTCTCCGCTTTACGAGATGGCCAAGGAAGGCATCGATCTGAAGACCGTTGCCTGGGTTGCGGAATAGCTACCGTTTGAATCGAGTTGGCGGAATTGACATCGAAATAGCAGGTAATCAGGAGAAGATAAAAAATGGCATACAGCGATAAGGTACTCGACCACTACTCCAATCCCCGCAACGTGGGCTCACTGGACAAAGGCAGCGCTGAGGTAGGAACCGGGCTGGTAGGCGCTCCCGAATGCGGCGACGTGATGAAGCTGCAGATTCGCGTAAACCCCGAAACACAGCTCATCGAAGAAGCCAAGTTCAAGACTTTCGGCTGCGGCTCGGCCATTGCCTCCTCTTCCCTCGCCACCGAGTGGGTCAAGGGCAAGACGGTCGATGAAGCGCTGCAGATCAAGAACACGGACATCGTTCGCGAGCTGTCTCTGCCTCCCGTGAAGATTCACTGCTCGGTGCTGGCGGAGGACGCAATTCGCGCCGCCATCAACGACTGGAAGAAGAAGCAGGGATCGCCCGTGGTTCCCGCTGAAGCGGCTCCGGCGCGCGCTCACTAAGAGTGCGCTTGTAAGAGTGCGCTTGACCGTGGGGATGGAATCGCTTTGGGAGATGGAAGACTGGAAGCAGCCATGCAGGCATCAACCGAAAACCCGACCAACAGCCAGCAGCCGGAAAAGCCGGCGCAAACGCCCGTGCGAGGCATTGATGTAACGGCGCGAGCGCTTGCCCGCATCCGCTCCGCCATGGTGAAGGAAGGCATTTCTCCGGAAGAGGGAGGATTGCGCCTGGGGGTGCAGGGAGGCGGATGCTCCGGACTGAGCTACAACATCCGTTTCGATACTCAGCCGCGAGAACGCGACCGCGTATTCCAGTACGAAGATGTGCGCGTCTTCGTCGATCCCAAGTCTTACATCTACCTGCACGGCATGAGACTGGATTACGAGGAAACCCTCATGCAGCAGGGGTTCGTCTTCGTAAACCCGAACTCCAGCAAGAGCTGCGGCTGCGGCTCTTCTTTTTCGGCCTGAAGTTATTCGGACTGAAGGCGGCATTCCCAGGCCGAAGACGACGACCCTGAGCGCATCTGCTCCGCGAACCCGCACAAGGCCACGGTACGTTGATGCTCCGCGGCGTTCGACCGGGACGCGTTGCCGCCATGGCGGTCCTGATTTTTGATTTCTGATTCTTTGCGGACGGATTCCGCTCCAAAATGAGCGTCAAGGACAGTTTTCAAATTCGCGGCAATCCCCCAGCCGACACGGCAGCCTCCTGTTGGTCCTGCGGCGCAATGCGCTCGGCCCACTTTTGCGACGCCTGCGGAAAGGTGCAGCCGCCCCGTCCGGCAGACTACTTTTCATTCTTCGGACTTCCGCCAAAGCTCGACCTTCCCCTCGCCACCCTGGAACGGGAGTTCTACAAGTTAAGCCGTCAGCTTCATCCCGACGTTTACGCCCGGGCCGGGCAGGAAGAGCAGGAGTGGAGCCTGCAGCGCAGTTCCCTGCTCAACGACGCCTATCGCACCCTGAAGGACCCCATCCGCCGCACCGCATACCTGCTGAAGCTTGAGGGTGTGCAGATGGAAGAGCAGTCCCAGGCCGCCACGGAGCTGGCCCGCCAGACCGGCAACCAGAAAAAGCAGATCGTTCCTCCCGAGATGCTGGAGGAGATCTTCGAACTCAACATGCAGTTGGAAGAAGCGCGCGCGAACCGCAAAGCCGGAGAGGTGGATGCCAGCCTGCAACAGGAGCTCGAAGCCCGGAAGCGCGACTACGAAGGCCGCCTCGAAACTCTCGGCAACGAACTCAAGACTTATTGGTCGGCGTGGGATGCGCTCATTGAGCGCCAAGAGCGGGGCGAATCCGTGCCGCAGCAGGAGCGTGCCGCCGCACGCGATCCGATGGTGGGATTGCTAAACCGGCACAGCTACATCCGGAACCTTGTGCGTGACGTAAACGAAGTACTTGAGACCGGGATCAACACGGTCGCATGACGATCGTTGGCGCCCGGTAAGCAGCGGTGATTTTTTAAAACAAGCATGGCTCAGGAACTTATTGTCGGAATCGATCTTGGGACCACCAACTCGCTGGTGGGATACATGGCGGGCGATCAGCCCATCGTAATCCCCGGCGAAGACGGCTCCAATCTGGTGCCATCCATTGTGGCGTTGAATGAGTCCGCGACCGATCCGGCCAGTCAGATCGTCGTGGGGAATCCCGCGCGCAAATACCTGGTGGAATCCTCGGAGCGCGCCGTGTACTCGGTCAAGCGGCTCATGGGTCGCGGCATTGAGGACATCGGAGAAGAACTCCGGCTCTTCCCGTTTCACCTGGCTGAGAACCTGGCGCCCGGCGAAGTGCTGCGCATTAAACTGGGCGGCAAGGAATACACGCCGCCGGAGATTTCCGCGTTCATACTGCGCCAGCTCAAGCGCAATGCGGAGCGCTTCCTGGGCCAGCCGGTGAAAAAAGCCGTGGTCACGGTTCCCGCCTACTTCAACGACGCCCAGCGGCAGGCCACAAAAGACGCGGGGCGCATCGCCGGACTGGAAATTCTCCGTCTGGTGAATGAACCAACAGCCGCCGCGCTGGCCTATGGTCTCGACCGCAAACATGAAGGCATTATCGCGGTATACGACTTCGGCGGAGGCACCTTCGACATCTCGATTCTCCGCCTGCGCGAGGGCATCTTCGAGGTCATTGCCACCAACGGCGACACGCACCTTGGCGGAGACGACATCGATAACCTGCTGATCGCGATTGCGCTCGACGACATTCGCGGCGACATGAAGCTCGATCTGCGGCGCGATGCCGGGACCTTGCAGGCCGTTCGCAAGGCCGTTATCGAAGCGAAGATCGCACTCTCGTCGCAGCCGGTAACCATTCTGGATGCCGATCTGCCCGGCGGCAAAAAATATCAGCGCGAAATTACCCGCGAACAGTTCGAAACCCTGATTGCCCCCGTTCTCGACCGCACCCTGGGGCCTTGCAGACAGGCTTTAAAAGACGCCGGGCTGAAGCCCGAACAGGTGGATGAAGTGGTGCTGGTCGGGGGATCGACCCGCATTCCACGTGTCCGCCAACTGGTGGAACAGCTCTTCCAGCGCACTCCGCATTCGGAGCTTAACCCTGACGAAGTGGTTGCGCTGGGCGCGGCGGTGCAGGCCAACATTCTCGCCGGCGGGTCGGAAGCCACCCGGGACATGCTGCTGCTCGACGTCACCCCGCTCTCCCTTGGCATTGAGGCTTTGGGCGGCGTTGTGGCAAAGATCATCCATCGCAACTCCACCATACCGGCATCGGCAACCGAGCACTTCACCACGGGAGTGGAGGGGCAGACCAGCGTCGCCATCCACGTGGTGCAGGGCGAGCGCGAGTTGGCCGGTGATTGCCGCTCGCTGGCCCGCTTCGATCTGAAGGGCATTCCTCCCATGCCGGCGGGGCTGCCGCGCATCGAGGTGCGATTTCTTATCGACGCCAACGGCATTCTCCAGGTATCGGCGCGCGAGCAACGCAGCGGCAAAGAGGCGCAGGTCTCGGTGCAGCCGAGCTATGGACTTACCGACGAGACCGTGGAGACGATGATCCTCGACTCGTTCGACAACGCCGAGGAGGACCTTCGCCGCGTGCAGTTGATCGAGGCGCGCAAGGAAGCCGATACGATTGTTGCCGCGCTTGCCAAGGGACGCCGCGGACCGGCATGGGATCGGCTCACCAAAGACGAGCGGAACCGCATTGCCAGGCTGGAAACAGCGCTGCAAGGCGTTCAGTCGGGCGACGACTACCACTCCATCCGCAATGCCATCGACGCGCTGAATGAAGGCACCATGCGGTTGGCCGAGCTGATGATGGATTCCGCCGTCTCCACCGCCCTGAAGGGTAAGACAATGGATCAGGCCGGTGACGGCATCGACGAAGGACCCACCGCGCCGCATCCATTTGCGCCGGCGGAGATCAAGAGCGGGCGCTAGCGCTCCCATATTGAGGATTTATGACTGACGAAAAAACAAAAGGAGCGGGAACCACGGCGACCGCTGACGCCCCCGGCCCCAATACAGTTCGCGTTACATTTTTGCCCGAAGGCCGGACCGTGGAATTCGAGCATGGCAAACTTCCCTATAAAGACCACGGCAAGCCGCAGTCGCTGCTGGATATCGCGCTGAACAACCATATGCGCCTCGACCACGCCTGCGGCGGCAACTGTGCCTGCACCACCTGCCACGTGTGGATCAAGCAGGGCAAAGAACTACTTAGCGAGATGGAAGACGACGAGGCCGACCGCCTCGATATGGCCGCCGACCTTCAGCTTAACTCCCGCCTGGGATGCCAGGTGGTGATCGAAAAGCCGGGCGAGGTCGTGGTGGAAATTCCAGC
>DASZRZ010000280.1:0-4451 GCA_035548935.1 Terriglobales bacterium | reverse complement strand
CGATGGCGAGTCCCAGCCCGGTGCCGCCCTTCTTCCCCGTATTGCCGAGTTGCTGAAATTTATTGAACAGTTTGGGGATGTCTTCCTTTGAAATTCCGCATCCATGGTCGATCACGGAACACTCGAACCAATCTCCATGGGCGGATACCCGCACCAAAACCGTCCCGCCTGTGGGTGAAAACTTGATGGCATTGGAGAGCAGATTGGTAACGATTTGCTCGACGCGGTCCTTATCTACACGCACGGCCGCGCGTGGACCATTGCTTTGTATCTCGACTGTCACCCCGTGCTGGCTGGCAAAAGACCGCAGGGAGCGAATCGCATTTTCAACCGGCACCAGCGGATCGATGGCCTGAAGGTTGAGTTCAATCTGGCCCGCCTCAATTTTGGAGAGATCGAGGATTTCACTCACCAGACGAACCAGCCGCTGGCAGTTATCCTGCGCTATGGACAACAGCTCCCGCGCCTCGGTATTGATGTCCCCTGCAAATCCACTGAGCACCAGATCAATGGCGCCCTTGATCGAGGTCATGGGGGTGCGCAATTCATGCGAAGCAATGCCGATGAACTCTGTCTTCCGCTGATCGATTCCCTTTTCGCGGGTTATATCGTGATAGGCAAACACACGTCCGCTCACAATGCCCATCTGGTCGTAGAGCGGCGCGCTATCCATCCGCAACTGCTTCACCTCGGAGGTCTGCCGCAGGATGAGCTCCCGCGAGCTGCACACCTCGGGTTCGCCCGCTCCCCGGCGCATGTGGGACCATAGCCCCGCGCATCCCAGTTCGCGCTCCAGGTGCCTGGCAAAATCCTGGACCGGTAATCCAATCCATTTGTCCTTGTGGACAAGCAGGATTGTGGCGGCGCGCTGGTTCAGGTATGCGACGCGGTCTTCATGATCGACAACAACGATTCCGCACGGCAGCGACTCAAGTACTTCTGAAACTGCCAGCTCATCACTAACCATTCTTTCTCCCACCCAACTCCGCTTCGACGCCGCCTGTGTGCGCCGCATTCCATCGAAAAGTTCGCATACCATATGCCATACGGATTCTCATTGCAAACACCGTCACTGAACCACGAGTTGATCGAGAACGGCACGAATTTCCGCCAGAACAACGGGCTTGCTCCCGAAGTGCACATTCGGACTGCCGCTCTGCCCAGGCTGGCTCATCGCATCAAAGCGCAGTATGGGAATGCTTCGCGTCGATTCATCGTCCTCCAGATATCGAAGGATGTGCACGAGCTCTTCCGGCCTGGCCATCTCGTCCAGCACCACTACAATCGGATGGTAGTAGCGAACGAGACGCGCCACATCCTTGGAGCTGTGGCAGGAAACCAGACGCAAACCGCGTTCGGCGCATACCGCTTCCATTGCCCCCTTAAGATCGTCGTCTTCATCAACAACCAAAACCACCCCATTGGACGCGTTCTGAACACCGGCGGAAAGCGGCAGAGTCAGGTAAAACGTTGACCCTTCATTCTCTTTACTTTCGGCCCAAATCCGCCCGCCGTGCGCATCGACGGTCAATTTGCAAATCGCCAGACCCAACCCGCATCCCTGAGTCTGGCGCGTCAGGGCATCCTGCTCATGCTCAAACTTATGGAACAGCCTGGATAAAAATGCGGGGCTCATGCCTTTGCCAAAGTCCTGAACTGAAATTGTCAGAAGCTTTTCCTGCACCCTTGCCGCAAGCAAAACCCGGGAATGTTCCGGAGAAAACTTGATGGCATTCGAAAGCAGGTTGGCCAGAACCTGGACCATTCGCTCCATGTCGGCGCTGAATACAGGATGCGGACTGGGAAGGGAAACCTGAATCGTGATCTTACGATCCGCTGCCTGCTGATTTACCAGCTCCAGCGCTCTCTCGACCGCCGCGTCAATGGAAACCGGACGCCTCTGAAGGGTGACGCCGCGATGTTCGAGCAGTCCCACATCAAGGACATTGTTAATGGACGTTACCAGCCTCTCGGTGTTGCTAAGGGCAATATCGAGAAGCTCCATGGCCTCCAGCGGGATGTGGCCGCCGCCGCCACTGCGGATCAACGTAAGCGCTCCCTTGATGGAGGTCAGCGGCGTACGCAACTCGTGCGAGATGGTGGCGACGAACTCCGACTTCAGCTTCTCGACTTTGTCCTGCTCCCCGGCGCCCTGACTGCCATTGGCCGCCGGGGAGGCTGCACTCTCCATGCGAAAGGGCAGGCGGGAAATTCGCAGGCGGCTTTGCCGGGCGCCGTTCAGCAGCAGGGTAATCGCATTGACCTTGCCGCTGCTGAGGAGTCCGTATTGTTCCTCTAGCTGGCTGCGCCGGGATCTTGCTGGCAGTTGAGCGATGAGGCGCTCCAATGGCTGTCCGGATATCTCGTCCGCCGCCATCCCCAGAACTTCGGCAGTTGCCCCATCCACAGCCACGGCACGGCAGCCCGCATCCACCAACAGATACCCCTCCGGTGAAGCTGGCGGAGTATCGGCTCCCCGCGTCCCCTGGCTTGTCCCTTGGGCACTGGTGGCGCGCGCGGCTTCATCCTGCCGCCTTCTGGTCCATTGGTCCTGTTTCTCGTTACGGGCTCTGAGTTCCTCCACCATGCCATTGAACTCTTGCAGGTACCTGGAAAAGGGAGCGGAAGCTGTCGCGAGAAGGCGCGGGTACCCGCCTGATCGAACCTGGGCAATTCCCTTGGAGATTTGCTCGAAGACCGCGGTGCTCATTAAGAAGACCGCGGCGGCTGCAAAAAGCACCCCCAGCAGGTAGCTTGCCGCCGAAGTGATCAGAAGGGAGGATAAATCCGTACCGGCAGGATAGCGCGAAGCCAGAATTCGAAAGCAAAGCCAGCTTATCAGCAGACTGGGAACTACGGCACCCGCGAGCAGAACACCTAACGGTCGGACTGAACGAGCCCTGCTCATGACGGAGTAATGATCTTGCCATTATACTTGCGGCAACTATGGTTAGGGTTAGGTTTCAAAGGTAGGTGTCCAATTGTGTATCCCCGAACTGCTTGCAGGCCGTATGCTTTGAAAAAGAGCCCGGACATGCCACGCAGGCACGGTATCTGCCGCGCGGCTTCGGAGCAATGAAAGATTCGTATTTCAGTACGCCCTGGAAAAGGACTGACCATAATCATTGCGAGTGAGTTTGGAAGAATGGATGTTGCCCGTATTCTGATTTTCGCCGCTCTAGCCATCGCCGTTTTAACTCTCATCGTCACCGAGATACGCTTCCGGTGGAAGGTTTGGCCATTCCGGACAATACAGAGCCAAATCCGTTCCATGGTCCGGGCGGGAACCGCGAAAGTGGGCCGTGAGCAAGACGATCTGCTTATCGAGGGCAATTTCAGCGGAATTCCCGCATCCATCCGGCTGTCGCGTTCCGATACCAAGCCCGGGTTGAATATCTCCGCGCCGTTCCCTGCCTCGCTTTCGATCTCCTGCGTGCCGCGGGACAGAGAGGGCCTGCCCCTTGCCAACTCGGTGCGCACAGGCGACTCCTACCTCGACTCACAGTTCAAGATCACAACCGATCAGCCCATGGTTGCGCGGCTGCTGCTGGTCACCTCCGGCGGTGTTCCACACCTGCGAAAGCTGTGCTGCTCGTCGAGCAGTTTTATCGTGATCTCCAACCGGTCCATGGAAACGCGTGAGCTGCTGATTCCCTCTCAGAATGTGGCCCATCACATCCTGGATCATCTGTCGGATATCGCGCACTTTGTCCGCGTGGCAAGGCAGCTTCCGGGCGCGGGCGACAATGCCCCAATCCCTTACAAGCGGCGCAAGTGGCTGAAGCTGGCTCCTTATGGGCTCTCGGTCATGCTGCTTCTGTTGGCCCTGTTGAGCTTTGTCCGTCAGCAGAAGGCTGCTTCCAAAGCTGCAAACGCGCCCCGAATGGAAACCTCAACTTTGCCGGCGGATATCAGCAAGATCAACGGAATTCAAAACTGGCAATTGATGCAAACCGGGGATTTTGATTCGCACGCGAACGATTGGCTACAGCAGCAGGGGATCGCACCGAAAACACACTTTGACGCAACTGATTCCGGGAGCGAGCTGAGCCAGAACGTCTATCTTTTGAAGCAGCCTTCAACCAATATGAGAAGGGTCTTAATATTGTTGAGCGGCGAGGTTCGTTACGACACGACCATGCAGAGCCTGGCTGCTGCCGCACGAGTTCCCCGGACGGCCCTGCGGCGGATTACTTGGAGTGGCCGGGACCCATCGAAGCCCCCGACGGGAGACGGCATCCTTGTCATTCGCTCCTATGAGGATTCCGCCAGCGGGATCGTGTTATTCCCCTCCGTGAATCAAATCGAACTTGGGACCCCTAGGGATTTCCATGCTATTGATTTGCAATAACTTAGGCTAAGCATTCAAAAAAGATCAGGGTCTCTTTTCTGGTACTTTCGTCACTGGCCAGATACCTCTGATATATGGATTTGCCCTTAACTCTGCACTA
>DASZRZ010000279.1:0-4323 GCA_035548935.1 Terriglobales bacterium | reverse complement strand
ACGGGCGGCTGGATATCCACTTTCTGCCCGGCAATCTGCACCATGGGCGCACCTGTGCGCTTCTGCGCCGCCAACGCAAGGCAGAGCGCCAGCGCCAGCATCGCAACCACGGAAACCACGCGCACTTTCATTGCCTGTATTCTCACTTTCAGGGCAGACTACTCCGCCGCCTGCCTCCGCACAAACGGTTCCGCCTCGTGCTTCCCTTCATTTTTGCTCACATTTTTCTGCAATCGCTGTTGTTGCCTTGCGCGCTCCTGCTTAGAATGTGAGCGTTTACCAGGGGAGCCCACTTTGATAGTCGGTGTTCCGAAAGAGATCTTTCCCGGCGAGCGCCGCGTCGCGCTCGTTCCCGCCGTCCTGCCCGGCCTCACCAAGGCTGGCCTTGAGGTTGTCATTGAAACCGGCGCCGGAGCTGCTGCCGGTTTCTCCGACAGCGAATACACAGCCAAGGGCGCGCGCGTGCTTCCCGACCGCGTTTCCGTCTTTGCCTCCGCCGATATCATCGTGCAGGTTCTCTGCTACGGCTCCAACGACCGCACCGGAAAGTCCGATCTGGCTCTATTGCGTCGCGGACAAACCCTCATCGGATTCCTCCGCCCGCTCGGTTCTCTCCCCATCCTTCAGGAGATCGCCGCCACCGGCGCAACCTCCTTCGCCATCGAACTCATGCCTCGCATCACCCGTGCTCAGAGCATGGACGCCCTCTCTTCCATGGCCACAATCTGCGGATACAAGGCCGTCGTCATCGCCGCCGATTCCATTCCGCGCATGTTGCCCATGCTCACCACCGCCGCCGGAACCATCACTCCGGGCCGCGCCCTCATCATTGGAGCTGGCGTTGCTGGACTTCAGGCCATCGCCACCGCTCGCCGCCTGGGAGCCGTCGTCTCCGCCTACGATCTACGTCCCGCCTCCAAGGAGCAGGTTCAGAGCCTCGGTGCGCGCTTCGTCGAACTGCCGCTCGAAGCCACCGATGCCGAGGACAAACGCGGTTACGCCCGCGCCCAGGGCGACGAATTCTACGCCCGCCAGCGGGAGCTTCTGGGCCGCGTAGTGGCCGAACAGGACGTTGTGGTTACCACGGCGGTTGTTCCCGGCAAAACCGCTCCCATCCTGATCACCGCCGCCATGGTGGAAAAAATGTCTCCCGGCTCGGTCATCGTCGATCTGGCCTCCGAGCGCGGCGGAAATTGCGAGCTTACCCGTCCCGGCGAAACCATCGTGGCTCACGGCGTCACCATCATCGGACAAATCAACCTCGCCAGCACCGTTCCCTACCATGCCAGCCAGATGTATGCGCGCAACCTCAGCGCATTCCTTCTGCACCTGGTCAAAAACGGCAAGCTTGAGATGAACCTCAGCGATGAAATCACCCGTGAGACGCTGTTCACGCGCGATGGCGAAATCGCCAGCGACCGTGTGCGCCAGTTCTTTTCACTGCCCGAACCGGTCGCGCCCGCAACCTAGCCGCCTCCGGAATGCCGCAAGAGAAATGCCGTAACAAACGCTGTACAGGAAATGCCGTACAAGAATTAAAGCCACATCTGTAAATTTTGCTCCCGCTTCAGTTTCAATAGCAACCGGGAGCAATCAGGAAGTACCGAGGAAATGCATGCCCAGCATCATCGATAGCCTGTTCGTCTTCATGCTGGCTGGCTTCATTGGATTCGAAGTCATCCGCCGGGTCTCGCCCCTGCTTCACACACCGTTGATGTCGCTCACCAATGCGCTGGCCGCCATTGCCGTCGTGGGGGCCATCGTCCTAGCCGGCGAGCAAAAAAGCACGCTGGCTACCGTCCTCGGCACTCTTGCAGTCGTTGCCGCAACCAGCAATGTCGTCGGTGGCTTCATCATCACCGGACGCATGCTCAAAATGTTCAAAATCAGCCGGCCCCAAAAACCATAATCATGCTCGCTGAAAAAACCACTCTCATACAGCTCGTCTACCTGGTGGCCACCGCCCTGTTCATCCTTGCGCTCAAGTGGATGAGTTCGCCGCGCACCGCTCGCCGCGGTCTCTGGGCTGGCGAATCCGGCATGGTCCTCGCCATCGGTGGAACCCTCCTCCACCACGACATCGTCAGCTACAAGTGGATCGCCATTGGACTCGTGCTCGGCACCGTCATTGGCGTTCCTCTCGGACGCGTGCAGATGACCGCCGTCCCTCAGCGGACGGCCCTCAGCCACGCCTTCGGCGCCCTGTGCGTCACCATGGTCGGCACCGCCGAATACTTCCTGCAGGCCCCCAATGTCCCGCGCTTTACCATGGCCGTTCTCTGCCTGGAAACCATCCTCGGCTCGCTCACCTTCACCGGCAGCCTCATGGCCGCCGGAAAGCTTCAGGAGCTCCTGCCGCAGCGGCCCATCACTTATAAAGGCCAGAACTTCGTCAACCTGGCCTTTCTGACCGCATCGCTGATCGTCGCCGGATTCCTCGTCGCCGACCCCGGCCAGACTCATCTGTTTCCCATCATCATCGCCGTTCCTTTGATCTTCGGCATTCTGATGGTCATCCCCATCGGCGGCGCCGATATGCCCACGGTGATCTCGCTGTTGAACTCCTACGCCGGACTCTCAGCCTGCGCCATGGGCTTTGTCCTCGACAGCAAATTGCTCATCATCGCCGGGGCGCTCGACGGCTCATCCGGCTTCATACTCTCGGTCATCATGTCCAAGGCCATGAACCGCTCCTTCACCAACGTTCTGTTCGGAGCCTTTGGCCAGGTGCAGGCATCCGCCGCCGGAACCGCCGAAGCCCGCACCGTTCGCAGCGCCACCGCCGAAGAAGCCGCCTCCATCCTCGCCTCCGCCAACCGCGTGGTCATCGTTCCCGGATACGGCATGGCAGTGGCGCAGGCGCAGCATAAAGTTCGGGAGGTCTTCGACGCTCTCACCAAGCGCGGCGTCGATGTCAGGTTCGCCGTCCATCCCGTCGCCGGGCGCATGCCCGGACACATGAACGTCCTGCTCGCCGAAGCCGATGTCCCTTACGACAAGCTTCAGGAAATGGATGACATTAACCCCGAATTCGCTCAGACCGACGTTGCCCTCATCATCGGAGCCAACGATGTCACCAATCCCGCCGCCCGCACCGACACCGGCAGCCCCATCTACGGCATGCCGATCCTCGACGTGGATAAGGCCCGCACCGTCATGGTCATTAAGCGCGGCATGAGCCCCGGGTTTGCCGGCATCGACAACCCTCTCTACTACCTCGATAAAACCCTCATGCTCTTCGGCGACGCCAAATCCTTCGTGGGAGACATCGCTCGCGAACTCTCCGGCAGCCACGGGCACTGATCCGTTCCCATTGGAAGCCCGGCGTCCTTGCGGCTACCATGGACGCTCGTGCCCAACCCGGCTGCCAACACGCTTGCCTCCATCCGCCGCCACCGCATGCTCCACCCCGGTGATCGCGTGGGGGTTGCCGTCTCCGCGGGTGCGGACTCCGTCGCCCTCCTGCACATCCTGCTCGCCTTGCGCAGTGAACTGGGGATTACCCTCTCAGTGGTCCATTTCAATCACCGGATTCGCGGGGGCGAAGCCGATCTCGATCAGGATTTCGTCTCCGCACTGGCGCGCACACTCGACGTCGAATTCCACTGCTCCTCTGCCGACACCCCGGCGCATGCCGCCGAGTCACGCCTTGGACTCGAAGCCGCTGCCCGCGATTTGCGCTACCAGTACTTCCGCCATCTGCTCTCCTCGGGCGCGGTCCATCGCATCGCCACCGCCCACACCCGCGACGATCAGGCGGAGACGGTTTTGCTCCGCTTTTTACGCGGCTCCGGAACCCGTGGCCTGGCCGGAATTTATCCCGTTCTCATCCCCGGGATCGATTCCTCTGCCGCCAACCCCGCCCATCCTCCGGCCATCGTCCGCCCGCTTCTGCAGGCTGGCCGCGACGAACTACGCCTGTACCTCAAAGACCTCGGCCAGTCCTGGCGCGAGGACGCCAGCAACACCGAGTTAAAGTTCACCCGCAACCGCATCCGCCACGCACTCATTCCCGTCCTTGAACGCGACTACAACCCCGCGCTCCAGCAGGTGCTTGCGGAAAGCGCCGAGGTCGCCCGCGCCGAAGAGCAGTTCTGGACCCAGGAAACCGCCCGCCAGATGAACGTCCTGCTTTGCACTCCGCCACAGTCCGCGTCTCTTTCCACGCCTACACCACCCGCGCCTCCCCCACTTGCGCTTCGACTGGACCTGTTGCGCCTGCAACCCCTGGCTCTCCAGCGGCGACTGGTGCGCGCTGCCGCAGAATCCCTGCGCTTGCATCTCGATTTCCATCATGTCGAACAGATCCTTTCGCTGATGGAG
>DASZRZ010000278.1:0-2665 GCA_035548935.1 Terriglobales bacterium | reverse complement strand
TATTGAGCTGAAATCCCACGGCGTAGTCGGGATAGTCGCCCCCAAAAACCGTACTTAAAGCGTTGGTGTACCCCGTGATGGGAACCGCTCCAGCCGGGGAGCAGGCCACGGTATTGGTGGCACTGCAGATGTTGGCCGGGTTCTGCTGGCCCGCCAGCGCCGTGGTGCCATACCAGGCCAGAAAGTCCACGGAAGGCAGCAGCGCATTGCGCGTGGCTTTCTTATTGATGTCGCGATTCGTGAGGTCGATACGGGACTGGGCAAGCTCAGGCCGGTGCGACAGTGCGTCGGAAATCAGATCCTCGGTGGGAACCACCGGCTCGGCTCCGGGCAGCAGCATTGTGTCGGTGGGGATCACCGCGGCCTCCGCCAGTCCGGGGTCCTGCATGTTGCGGGTGATGGCGTTTTTCATCAATAACTGCTGAAGTTGCAGGTTGGTGCGGGAAACGATGAGATCCTGATTCCGGGTCGCTACTTCGCTTTGCGACCTCACCACTTCGATGGGAGCCTGCGTTCCGATCTGTACCTGCTTCTGGGTATCGGAGAGCAACTGGTTCGCCAGGTTAACCGAACGCTCTTTCACGCGAACATCTTCGTAGGCATTCACCAGATCCCAGTAGATATTCTCGATCTGCGATACCGTGGACATAATCTGCTGGCGGAAGGCAACGTCGGAAATTTCACGGTTGTTTTTGGCAATGCGGATAAAACGCGTGTTGGTTGCCAGTCCAAAGCCAGTGAGAAGCCGCTGCTGCAATGTAAACCGCAAACTGCTGTTCAACTGCGGAACCAGCGAGAGACGGGAGCTATTGCTGGTGATCCGGCTGTTGTTGAATCCCACGCTGATACTGGTGCCCGTGGAAAAACCCTGCGAGTACGCGAAGTTTGCCGTGCCTGTGTTCTGCAACAACGAGGTCACGTTTCCGGCGGTGATCAGGTTCGAAACGGGAGCCGCCGAGTGCTCCAATTGCAAACTCCCCGTCAGTTGAGGATCAAACGAGGGCACCGCAGCGCCCGATCCGGTGGTGGAGAGCACCTGGCCGGAGGTTCCCGTGCCCGCGCCGCCCGACCCGGTTGAGGTTCCGCCAGCGGACGAGCCCGAGGAAGAGGAAATACCCGTACCCGATCCTCCGGGAGTATTGCTGACCACGCCGGTCGCCACACCCCGGGCATTGCTGCCTGCCTTGGTCCGTAAAATATCGGTTTCGGCGATATCAAGGTTATAGCGGGCAATCGCCAGATCGAGATTGTTTTCCAGGGCAAGGGCGATGGCATCGTTCATCGAGAGGTACAGTCTGCCGTTCCTCATCAACTGATCCAGGCGGGATGAATTCGTAAAGCTCGCCGTGGGAACCTCGCGATAGGTATAAGGCGCGAACGGATTGGGGAAATAGCTTTTTCCCTGGCCATAGCCCTGCCCCCAGGCAGTGCCGCTCAATAGCGCCATGGCGCCGAAAATCAAAAAATCCCTGGACTTCAACTTCAGGACACGCAGGAAGTGCATGCGCTTCTCTCCATTGGTGTTAACTTGGTCTGGTAAAACTCCACGGAAGCGTACCCACTATACCGGGCTGCGCAAATGGAGGATTTCTGGTTCAGGCTCACTCTGTAGCTTCGCTTTTCCCGACTTCGGTAAAGTTTCTCCCGGAGCACAAGCTCCGGCTCCGATACCTAAACCCAAGGCAAGTCTGAAAGTCTTGAGGGCCTTCGATAAATTAGTATAAGCCCCGGTCGCTTTTGCTGTCCCGCCACTACCGTGGGGCACACCCGGCGCGGAACCGGGCGCCAGAGGCGATCGATCCCCAACCCACCACGTGGAAGCTGGAATATGCGCAACTTGAAGCTCACGCTCGCCTATGACGGCTCCGGCTTCAGCGGCTGGCAAATCCAACCCGGACGCCCCACCATCCAGGGCACCCTGGCCGAGGCGGTCACCCGCCTTACCGGAGAGAGCACCCTGCCCCAGGGCTCTGGGCGAACCGATGCCGGGGTTCATGCCCTTGCTCAGGTTGTAACCCTGAATACCGCCTCCCGCATCCCCGAGGACAACTTTAAAATCGCGCTCAACGATATTCTTCCTGCTTCGATCCGCATTCTCAACGTGGACACCGAGGCCATGGACTTTCATGCCCGGAAGTCGGCAAGGGCGAAGACGTATGTCTATCGTATCCATCGGGGAGATGTCTGCCCTCCCTTCCTGGCGCGCTTTGTGTGTCATCATCCCTATCCGCTCGACGAAGAGGCCATGATCCGCTCTGCCCCGCTGGTCGAGGGCGAGCACGACTTTACTTCATTCGCAGCGGTGGACCCGGAGGAGCGGCTGCAGGGGGAAGAAAATCAGAATCTTCCCACTGGGTACCAGCGCTCCAATGTTCGCACCATCTTCCAATCCCGCTGGGAGCGCCGCGCTCTTCTCCCGTGGACCGGAGCGAGCGGGGATCCAGCGGCGGAATCTGCCAGACTCGCCTCGCCCATTCCGGAAGCCGGCTATGAACTGGTGTACACCGTGCGGGGCAGCGGATTTCTGCACCACATGGTCCGCAACCTGGTTGGGATGTTCCTGCTGCTGGGAAAAGGCACGCTAGGCAGCGCAGATATCCCCCGCATCCTGCGGGCTGCCAGCCGTGCGACGAATCCGGCGGCCACCGCCCCCGCCTCCGGACTT
>DASZRZ010000277.1:0-4249 GCA_035548935.1 Terriglobales bacterium | reverse complement strand
GGTGCGCCTGGGAATTTCCGGGATTTTCCCCAAACATCATTCGCCGGAAATGCTTCACCGCTGCATTCTGGATGTGGCAGAGGGGAACATGTTCATCGAGCAGAAGTACTTCCAAAGCCTTGTGGAGAATGCGAGCACGGCAGGCAACACCGGCCCACGGCTCACCCAGCGGGACCGGGAGATTCTCCGGCTGCTGCTGGAAGGCTTCTCCAACAAGGAAATTGCCGCTGCCTTGCAGATTTCAGAGAGTGCCGTCAAAGCTTCGCTGCAACAGCTCTTTGCCAAAACCGGCGTGCGGACCCGCAGCCAGTTGGTGCGCATCGCGCTGGAACAGCTGCGAGACCAGCTTTAAGATGCAAATCCCCGGGGCGCCACTCTGAGGGGACGGTTTTCACGGAAGCTCTTTTTCCAGTTGCTCGATGGCCCAGGCGGCATGCTCTGCCACACCGGTATCGGCTTCTTCCTTCATCTCCCGCAACAACGGAAGGAATCTCTTCTCCTTGCTGTTTCCCATGGCGATCGCCGCATTCCGCCGTAGGCCCGAGTGTTTCGCCCGTTTTACCGGCGAGCCACGGAATGTCTGCCGGAACCCGGTTTCGTCCATCCCGGCCAGCCACTCCAGGGCCGGATTCACCAGCTTCTCCCGCGGCTGGAACGCCGCCGCCGGGGTCACCGGCGCCTTGCGGTTCCAAGGACAAACATCCTGGCAGATGTCGCACCCGAACACGTGCCGCCCCATCCCTTCGCGCAGATTAACCGGCACCGGCCCGCGATGCTCAATGGTCAGATACGAAATGCAGCGGGTGGCGTCCAGCCGGTAAGGGCCAAGGAAGGCATCGGTGGGGCAGGCATCGATGCACCTCGTACAGCTTCCGCAGCGGTCCGGAGCTGGCATATCGGGCGCAAGGTCGAGCGAGGTAAGAATCACTCCCAGAAACAGCCACGATCCCAGCCGCTGGTTGATGATGCAGGTGTTCTTCCCAATCCATCCTATGCCTGCGTGCTTGGCGTAAACCCGCTCGACAATGGGTCCGGTGTCCACATAACTGCGCAGTTGTATATCGGCCCCGAGTTCTGCATGCAGAATGGACTCCATCTGCCGTAACTGCCGGAGCATGGAGTCGTGGTAGTCCTCATTGCCCCAGGCATATCGCGAAATCCATCCGCGCCCCACTTCGGCTGGAGCCTCGGTGGAATGCGCGTGCGCCGTGTTGTAGTTGACGGCGCATACCACGACCGAGCGTGCCCAGGGTGCAACCGTCTTCAGGGAAGCTCTTTTGAACTCGCCGTCGTCGCTGCGCGATTCCAGGTACTTCATCTCCCCCGCGTGGCCAGCCCCGAGCCATTCGGAGAGATACGCCAACTCGGGAAATTCCCGGACATCCACGATTCCCACCGAGTCCAAACCGGCCTCTACGGCCGCCTGCCTCACTGTTTCCGATATGGATTTCGTCTCCGTCAAATTTTTCACCGATGGTTCAGCAATTATTCTAGGCAGGCCTTCGCGAGTCTATATCGGGCGGGATGGAGGCTTCTTCCCGCATTGTCCTTATGCGGGGAACCCACTTACTAACCCCATCCACTCACCCGCCTGCTTTACATGGCATCCCATGATGGGAAGGTTACCTTTTGAGTGTCCCACGGTGCACCGGCGCGGCAGGTATTTGATTGACCCTCCATCCAGCCCGTCGTAGCATCAAATGAATTGTGAGAGCCGGTCAAATGAAGAAACTTCTTTTTAAGTGCCTAACCGTGTTGATGATATTGACTTTCGCCACCTCAACTGTGCTGGCTGAAGCCAATGCCGCCATGCTCTATTCGAATGGCAACTTCTCTCTCAATGGAGAAGCAGCTACGCGATCTTCCGCCATTCTTCCCGGAGACCGCATTCAAACTCCGGAATCGACGTCGGTGAGCCTTACCCGCAGCGGCGCCAATGTATTAGTCGGCTCCAATTCCTCTGTGATTTATCAGGGGGATGCCATTGAGGTCGCTTCCGGCAACGCCATGGTATCGACCTCCACTCGCCTTTCGGCGACGGTAAAGGATATTAAAGTTTCCCCGGCTCAGGACAGCGGCTCGTACCGGGTCACACGTTCCAACGGCGATATCACCATCGATGCTCTGAAGGGCAACGTTCTGCTTGCCTCAGGCAAAGAAAATCGCACGCTCGCAGAGGGAAGTTCAGCCTCCCTGCCCGATCCTGATGCTCCTCAGCATAAAGGTGGCGCAGTGCCTGCAGCCAGCCGGATGGGTAATGCCGGGTCGAGTCTTAAGATTGGTCTGATTGCGGCGGGTGTCGCGGCTGCGGCTACTTCCGTCATTGTGCTCACGGTAGTGGACAAGGGATGCGATCCTGCCTCCGTAAGTCCCGCATGCCCCTAGTGCGGTGTCAGTTCCGGCTGGCCATGCTTTGCCGCAGGGAAAGCAGCGTCTCGCGGACGCTCTCTCCATCGGGAGCCTCCGGCACAATGCGCAGATATTCTTCCAGGTCCTGAATCGCGCCCCTTAGTTGTCCCACCGAATAGCGCAGTTGCGCGCGATCCTTGATGTCTTCCGGCGATCGCGGATAAATCGTCAGCAGCAGATCGAAAACCGCCACGGCATTACGAAACCTCCGGTTATTCAGGTAAATGGCCCGAAGGTTGTTCAACATGCGCGTGAGAATCAGCCGTGGGCTCACCGACGCCAGAAACTCGGGTCGCAGCGGCATGTGGCCGCCATAAATCTCATCCAGCCGTTGCTGGCAGTCGCCGTGACTCAGGATTCGCCCTCTCTCAAAGGGATCGATCAATATCTCCTGTCCATCGGCCTCATAGTGCTTGAGCAGAAAGTGTCCTGGCATTCCAACTCCAAGTAAGGGAAGACCCGCACGGCGGCTCACCTCCATATAAACCAGGGAGAGGGTGATCGGGATACCCGTGTGCCGGTCCATCACATCGTTCAAAAAGGAGTTACGCGGATCGTAATAGTCGGCAGAATTGCCCTGGAAGCCCTCCTGCTCGAACAGCACGCTGTTAACAGCCTCAATCATGCTGCTTGCGCGCTGGTCGGAATGCATCCGGGCGCGCACTCGCGCTCCCAGTTCGTCAAGTTTCCCCAGGTAAGAAGCAATATCCAGATGGGGATACTCGGTGCGGGCAATGGTGAGCGCCGCGCGGGCGAGCTCGATATGCTCTTCCTCAATCCCCGGTTCCACCAGGCGGGCAAACGCTTCCGTAGCCTGCTGCTTGTTTTTCTCCGCTGCCACAGCATTATCCTAGCAGCACTTTAGGGCGTACTGGCGCCTTGAGCACCAGCTAGACGCCCCCGTAATTTTCTTAAAGCAATTCCAGTTAGGTATCCCACTGTTCGATCAGCGTGCAGAATTCTGGCGTCATTACCTTTAATCTTTTAATTATGGCGGGGCGTTCTTCGTGGCGTGCGGAGGCTTGCGCATCCAATTTTTCGAGTATGGCTTCCGGATTGAGATGGAACTGATGAACCAGAAACTCATCGGGAGTGTGGCGAAGAATATGAAATCTGTCCAGATACTCCGTTGGGAAATGCTTTTTATTCTGGGTGACAATTACATGGGCGGGTCCAAGAATCGCCGCTGCAAGCACATGCCTGTCGTGTTCGTCGGGAATGCCAGTTAAACCCCCACACATATCATGTGGTACGTCAACGACAGCTTCCGGGAAGGCGGCCTGCATGGCTTTAATTCGCTTGTTTTGTTGTTCCGCTGTATATCCCAATTTTTTCAAACCATTCACAGCCTCTTTGAGAATGCAGGCACTCCATAGAGGCCGGTACATGGCTGGCTCTTCTGCCAGGCGTAGGAGGGTGTCACATAGCGGCATTGGGATAAGTACGCAGGCATCAAGAACAGCCGCGTATTCATTGTCCGGAGTTAAAATCATCAGGCACCCGGTCGTAGGTTCCCTGCTCAGATTCGGCCCTCGCCAAATCATCCAGGGTGGCGCGCCGGGCATTATCACGTTTGGATTTGTACGCTAAAACATCCCGAGCATACATACGCCGATGCGTGCCTACCAGATGAAAGGGGATCTCGCCTTTCTCTAACAATCCGATCAAAAACTGCCGGGACATACCAAGCAATTTCCCAGCTTCAACAGTTGTCAACTCAGCCTTGCTTTGCAAAATTGTTACCGATTTACCAGCTTTCAAGTCTGCCAGCAACTGATACAGGAACGAGTTCAGGTTATTTGGAAGAACCTGTGTTTTACCGTCTGGGCCGACCAACCTT
>DASZRZ010000276.1:0-2533 GCA_035548935.1 Terriglobales bacterium | reverse complement strand
GGCCCGTGGTGCGCTCCTGTGCGCGCGTAATCTGGTTGTGAAGATTCGACTCCGCCGCCACCGCCTCCATCACCGCAACGCGCCGCCGCTCCTGCTCCCGCTCAAGCTGTAAAAGGGCCGACGCCGCGGCTTCCGCCCGGCTCTGCCGCTCAGCGGACTCCTGCCGGGCCGCCGCCACTTCCGCGGTGGCATTCGCAACCAGCGCCTCGTTCTGCTCACGCTCCACCTGCAGCACGGAGAGCCGCTGCTCCGCGCTGGCAAGTTCCACACGGGCAGACTCAGAGCGCAGCGCCAGTTCGGCGCAGCGTTCTTCGTTGTGGCGCTGCCGCTGTGCCGTACGGTCGCAATCTCGCACCAGCGCCGCGATCTGCTCGCGATTCTGCCGCGAGTCATTTTCAATGGCATAGCGCTGCTGGGTACGCTCGGCCTGCTCACCCTCCAACTGCTGGATCGATTCGCCGCGGACCCGCAGCTCTTCGCCAACAACCTCCAGATTCTGTTGGAGCGTGGCGCGTAAATCGCGCAGCTGGGCAAGCTTGCTGGCCAGCACAATTTGCAGCTTGGCGCGCATCTCATCGCGCAGCTTCGCAAACCGTTCGGCCTTGGCGGCCTGGCGCTTGAGCGAATTCATCTGGCGGGTAACTTCGTCGAAGATGTCATTCACGCGCGAGAGGTTGAGCTTGGCCTCTTCCAGCCGGGCCTCCGCCAGCCGCTTGCGAGTCTTGAATTTGGTAATTCCGGCAGCTTCTTCGATGATCGCGCGCCGGTCGGTCGGCTTGCTGGAGAGAATCTGTCCGATCCTTCCCTGCTCGATGATGGCGTAGGACTCCGGCCCCAGACCTGTGCCCATGAAGATGTCCTGAATATCGCGCAGGCGGCAGAGCTTGCCATTCAGCAGGTATTCGCTTTCCCCCGAGCGGAACAGGCGCCGCGTAACCGCAATCTCGCCTTTCTTGAATGCGGGCTTGAACTTCCTGCGCCGGATCTTCAGAACCACTCCCGAGGTTGAAGCCTGCGCAGTTTGCCCCGGGGATATTTGCGCTCCATCCCCATCCACCGACGCGGCGGGGGCACTTCCATCGGCCACTGCAGCCGCAGCCGCCAACTCAGCCTCATCACGCTGTCCGGGCTGCACCTCGCGCAGATACTCTTCCGTATCACTCGCCGCCGACTCACGCAGCGCGGCCTCGTCCCAGTCATCGTCCGTCATTCCGTCGTGGATTTCGATCTGCGGCTCTTCCGTGACCGGGCCGTCATACACATCCGGATCGACAAGCGTGAGGCACACCTCCGACATCCCGGTCGGCTTGCGGTCCCGCGTTCCCGCAAAGATCACATCTTCCATGCGCGAGCCGCGCAGCGTCTTGGCCGATTGTTCTCCCAGCACCCAGGCGATCGCGTCCGAGATGTTGGACTTCCCGCAGCCGTTGGGGCCCACAATGGCGGCAATTCCCTCGCCGTGGAACTTCAACTCCGTCCGGTCGCAGAAAGACTTGAAACCAAGGATCTGCAGCTTTTTCAGTTTCAGCAACGTTGACTCCTTCCAAGGGGGCGCACCGGAAACGTAATCCTGCTCGCCATGGGCTCTCGACTACTGCGTTGCATCCCGCGGCTCTTTTCGGAGCCACGGTATAAAGCTCGATCCGGCGGGAGAGGAAAAGCAGACCCCCTGCCTGGCTGAAGGGCGGGAAGTTCAGACTGCCTACCTCGGGTATCGATCACTCTAGCCACGAAATTTGCCGGGGTCAAGAACTATAAACCCCATATATTGGGCTCCCGATCCGATATCCACATTATATTGCACCTGTGATGCAACAATTCCACAAAGCACGGTTCTAGCTGATTTCGGCTTGGAAACGGAAGGAGGCGGGAGAACTACCAGGAGCTACCGGAAGGATACGCTCAAATAACGCTCATTTCAACGATTATGGCCGGTTTTTCAGGCCGCCTTTTCAATGTCCGCTGAACATCTCACCGGCCTCAATGGCAACCGGAAGGGTGTTTTCCGGGGTTGCTAAAGGACATGTGGCATAGGCGGTAAAGGCGCAGGGCGGATTATAGGAGCGGTTAAAGTCGAGCACCATCTCGCCGCTGGCATCGGGCGTGGCATAAAGAAACCGGGCCGCGGGATAGGTCTGATGCCGCTCGCCGGTCAGGTCTTTAAATACGAAGAACAGGCGCTCGCCTTCCACCGTGGGGAGCAGCCGCAGTCGCTTTCCTTCAAGTTCAAATTCCACATATCCCGGAGAACTCTCCGTTTGCCCATTCGCCATGTTGACCGATGGAAAGGTGATCTTGATCGGCTGGGCGGAGCGTACCAGCTTGCCCCGTACCTTGTATCGCTCCCGCACCGGGAAAAATTTCAGCTCCGGGAAAGAGGCCAGCAGTGGACTCTCACTGTCGCTGCCCCGTATGGCAAACCGGCCTTCGCGATCCAGCACGGTGAGGGTGAGCGTTCCGGCCTTCAGCACATCGGGCTTCTCGGAGGTATCGGGAGCAAGAGCAGCTTCGATGGGCTTGCCCGCGCCGGGGG
>DASZRZ010000275.1:0-10644 GCA_035548935.1 Terriglobales bacterium | reverse complement strand
ACATCCCATAAACATGCTCGTGCGCTTAATTATTCTTTGTTTGGTAACAATATGTGTAATTCTGGCGCTGCTCTGGGCCGGGACGCCACGAACCAAGTCCTGTGGCTGCGGACAACGGGGTTGTCGAACCTGCGGCAACAGCAGGGCGGCGCAATGAAGGGCGAGTGCCTCTCCTACTCGGCGGTTCCCCACGCAACACCTCTCTTTCTGGATTTCCTCTATCACTTTCCCAAGGTGCGGCAGTTTTTCCGGCGTCCCCCTACCACACGCGACTGGCTGGGCGAAGAGGCCGCGTCACTGCGCTATGACGATGCGCGGCGGCAGGCTGTGGCGGCGGTGCTGGAACGCCAGAACCGCGGATGGAATGCCTCGGCTGCCACGCTGGCGAATATTGAGCGCTTTCGTGCCGGAGCCTCGGCTGTAGTTACCGGGCAGCAGGTTGGGCTCTTCGGCGGTCAGTTAATGGGCCTGCTGAAGGCGCTGGCGGCGGCGAGGTTGGCCGCGGATTCCACCGCCCGTGGCGTGGAATGTGTGCCTGTCTTCTGGATGGCGACGGAAGACCACGATCTGGCGGAGATCAATCACGTGTTGGTTCCCGCTGATGATGGCGGCGGTCTGCGTTCGTTC
This sequence comes from Terriglobales bacterium, assembly GCA_035548935.1. Taxonomy (GTDB): domain Bacteria; phylum Acidobacteriota; class Terriglobia; order Terriglobales; family Acidobacteriaceae; genus DASZRZ01. The sequence continues at coordinate 10,017 of DASZRZ010000275.1, read as the reverse complement.
GTGAGCAGTTCGCATGGCATCCCGGATGCCCCGGTGGGGGAGATTCGCCTCGACGAGGAGATCGATCTGCTGGTGGCAGAGGTGGTAAAGCTGCTCCCGGAATCCGAAGCCGCCGGATGGCTGCGCGGGGCATACCGCCAGGGCGAGACTTTTGGGAGCGCCTTTGCTCATCTCTATGCGCATTTGCTCGGTGAGTTTGGAGTTGTGCTGCTGGATGCGGCCGATCCCGAACTGGATAAGATCGGCGCCACGGTGTATCGCGCCACGGTGGCTGGAGCGGCGGAAATTAACCAGGCATTGATTGAGCGCGGCGCGGAACTCAGGGCGGCGGGATATCACGAGCAGGTAAAGGTCACGCCAAGTTCTACGCTGCTGTTCCACCGGCAGAACGGGGCCCGGGTCCCGGTGCATGCCGCAAATGGCGGATTCATAGCCGGGGAGATGAAATTTTCCTCCGATGAACTTCAGGCGAGGGTAGCCGCAACGCCGGAGGAGTTCAGTCCCAACGCGCTGCTGCGGCCGGTATTGCAGGATTATCTGCTGCCGACGGTGGCCTACTTCGGTGGACCCTCGGAAGTGGCGTATTTTGCCCAGGCCGCTGTAGTGTACGAGCAGGTGCTGGGACGGAGCACTCCCATCCTGCCGCGGCTGAGCGCTACTCTGGTTGACGCGCGCGCACAGCGGCTGCTGGCCAAGTACGATCTGAAATTTACCGACGTGATGGTGGGCAGTGAACAGTTCGCCCAGGAGCTTGCGGAGCGTACTTTGCCTTCCGGACTTCAGCGGCAGTTTGAAGATACGCGGCAGCAGCTGGAGAGCGCGCTGAGCGGAATACGGGAGTCGCTGGTGCGTCTTGACCCCACCCTGGAAGATACCGCCGTGCGTGCCCATTCCAAGATTTTTTACCAGATCGAAAACTTACAGGGCCGCGCGGCAGCTACTTTGTCGCGCCGCAATGCCGAAGTAAGTCAGCATGCGGAATGGCTGAGTTCGATGCTGTTTCCCAATAAGACTCTGCAAGAGCGCGAGATCGCCGGGATATGGTTCGTGGCCCGCCAGGGAACCGAACTTCTGCGCCGTATCTACGAGGCCGCGCAAGACGCCTGTCCGGATCATCAGGTGCTGTATCTGTAGCAGGAGCGGTCCTTTCGGTGCGGGTTCCCACCATTTCGCGCTATCATGAACCCATGCCGATTTCCGATCCGGATTTTGAGATTACCTGCCCGTGCTGCATGGCGGTGTTGAAGATCGATCCCGCCACCAGGTCGGTCATCGGGCACACTGCGGCGGTAAAGCCCAAGACCTTTGCGGATTTTGAGGAAGCTCATCGCGCGTTGAAGGATCAGGACAACCGCCGCGAATCGCTCTTCCGCCAGGCGGTGGACGCGGAGAAAAACAAAGCCGATCTGATGGACAAGAAATTCAAGGAAGCGGTGAAGAAGGCCAAGGAAACTCCAGACACGCCCCGCATCCGGGATTTCGACCTCGATTAGATTCAAAGGCCATTTGCTGCCCCTGAGCGTTATTCGTGAACCTTCCCCCCCAAGCCCTGCCATCCAGTCCCAGGCGGCTGCTGATCGCTCATCGCGGCGCGTGTCTGCATGCGCCGGAAAACTCTCTGGCGGCCTTCGATCTGGCGCTGGCGCAAGGGTGCCACGGCTTTGAGTTCGACGTTCGACTCACCTCCGATTCAGTCCCCGTGGTTTTCCATGATGAGACCTTAGCCGGGGCTGCGATTGCTGCAATCTCTTTCGGGGAACTTCAGGAGCTAGCCAAACTTGCTGGCAAAGGTCCGCTAGCCACGCTGGGCGAGGTGTTGCAGCGATATGCGGGAACGGCCATTCTGGATATTGAGTTAAAGGTGGCAGGCATGGAGACGCTGGTACTGTCGGCGCTTCGGAAGAATCCTCCGCAATGCACGTTCTGGGTGTCGTCGTTTTTGCCGGAGGTGCTGACGCGCATGCACGAGCTTGATGCCGGGATAGCACTTGGGCTGATATGTCGCAACAGGGACCAGATGCGTGGATGGCGGGAGCTTCCGCTTGCAGCGATGATCCTGAATCGCAGTCTCATTTCGGCGGAGTTGGTTCGGGAGGTGCAAGCTGCAGGCCGGCGGGTTTTCGTCTGGACGGTAAATGACCCGCATGAGATGCGTCAGTTACAGGCTTTGGGGGTGGACGGAATCATCTCGGACGAAACGGTCCGGATGACGGCGGCGTTGAAAGCCACGGAATAAGAGCAGCCTGTCCATAGACTTTGCATCCAGCTTCGCCCCGAAGTTGGCAAGGCTCGCGACCTCGACTACATTAACTATCAATGACGACAACGGGAGAAAGATTCGAACGTGCGGCAGGCATCATGGCGCGGCTGCGCGCGCCGGGTGGATGTCCGTGGGACCGCGAGCAGACCTTCGATTCCATCAAGCCCTACACGGTGGAAGAGACCTACGAGGTGCTGGAGGCGATCGACAATCGCGACTGGCAGGAGCTTCCCGGCGAACTGGGCGATCTGCTGCTGCAAGTGCTGTTCTATTCCGAAATGGCGCGGGAGGAGAACCGCTTCAGCATCGATGATGTTCTGGACCGGCTGTCGGAAAAGCTGGTGAACCGTCATCCACATGTATTTGGAGACGTTGAGGCGCGCACTTCGGGCGACGTATTGAAGAATTGGGAGCGCATTAAAACCGAGGAGAGGCAGCAGCGCCGGTCAGGGAAGAGCGGGAAAGAGGGCGATGAAGCGAAGTCTGTTTTCGATGGGGTTTCGGCGGCGATGCCCGCTCTTCTGGAGGCCTCAAAGTTAAGCTCGTGCGCCGCGCGAGTGGGATTCGATTGGCCCAATGTGGCGGGACTCTTCGAAAAACTGGAGGAAGAAGCCGAAGAGCTGCGCCAGAATCTGGAAGAGTGGCCGCCGCCGGGTCCGCGTCCTGCCAGCAGCAGAGAGGCATCCAGGGATGGTGCAGACGCGGAGAAGGTTTCTCCCGAGCTTCGCGCCCGGCTGGAGGACGAATTAGGGGATTTGTTCTTCGTGCTGGTGAACCTGGCGCGGTATTTATCCATTGATCCCGAGTCGGCGCTGCGGCGTACGAACCGCAAGTTCCGCCGCCGCTTTCAGTGGATGGAGGAGCGACTGAGCCAATCGGGGCGCAGGTTTTCCACTCCCACTGTGGAACCGGAGATCACCCTGGAAGAGATGGAATCGCTGTGGCAGGAATCGAAGGGGCAGGAAGGGCCGCGGTGAGCAACTCCGTAGTGGTCCGCAATTGCGAGGGCATGGACGAACTCAGGGCCTGCCTGGAGTTGCAGCGTGAGGTCTGGGGTTTTTCCGACGCGGACCTGGTTCCGCTGAGGCTCTTCGTGGTAGCGCAGAAGATCGGAGGGCAGGCGCTGGGGGCATTTGAAGGCTCAAGAATGCTGGGCTTTGCCCTGGCATTTCCCGGTATGCGAAGCGGGCGTTCTTATCTGCATTCGCACATGCTGGCCGTGAGGCCGCAATGGCGGAACTCCGGAGTGGGAAAAGAGATCAAGCTATTCCAGCGCGAGCATGCGATCTCGCTTGGCTTTGATCTGATTGAGTGGACCTTCGATCCGCTGGAGATTAAGAACGCATATTTCAACCTGGTGGGTCTGGGCGCCATTGCGCGCCAGTACAATCCCAATCAGTATGGATTCACCTCGTCGCCGCTGCAGGGTGGCTTGCCCACGGACCGCCTGGTGGCGGAGTGGTGGCTGCGCTCGCCGCGCGTCGAAGCAATACTCTCAAAGGGCATGATGCCGGGCTTTAAAGTGGAAGAGACGGTGCAGGTGCCGGGAGAAATCTACGAATGGAAGGCGTCGGCAGCGGCGGCCGACCGGAACCGTGCTCTGGAGGTGCAGACGCGTAACCGCGAGCGGCTTACGTCCGCATTTTCCCTGGGGCTTGCCGCGCTCGGATACCGGCGCGACGAGCAGGGAAACGGCGCATTTCTGCTTGGGGTGCCGCAGGAAGCCCGCGATACCGGAGTTTAGAAGAGAACGGAAGCCTGCACCCCGCGCTGCTACAATCACATCTAAGTCAGATCATGTTCAAGCGTCTCAGCCCGCTGTTTCCCTACATGAAGAGGTACCGTCGCGGATACGTGCTGGGCACGCTCGCGACCCTGGTCAATAACGGCGTCTGGATATTGTTTCCCCTTATTATCCGGCGGGCGGTCGATGATCTCCACTCGGGCATTAACCGGCAAAAACTATCGCACTATGCGTTGCAGTTGATTGCCGTGGTGATTGTGAAGGGAATCTTCCAATTCCTGACGCGCTGGATTGTGATTGGAATCTCGCGGGAGATCGAGTTCGATCTGCGCAACGATATGTTCGCTCACCTGGAGAGGCTCTCGCACTCCTGGTACCAGCGCACGCGCACCGGCGACATCATGGCTCGGGCCACCAATGACCTGAATGCGGTGCGGATGCTGCTGGGCCCGGCGATCATGTACACGGCGAACACGATTGTGTTCACCGCCGGGGCGCTGGTGTTCATGTCGTCGATCAGCCCCCGGCTTACGCTCTACGCATTCGCGCCGCTTCCCCTGGCGAGCATTATCGTTCAGTACTTCGGGCGCCGCATCCACGAGCGCTTCGAGAGAATTCAGGAGATGTTTTCCGATATCTCGGCCCGCGTGCAGGAGAACCTTTCCGGTGCGCGGATCGTGAGGGCCTTCGTACAGGAGCGCATGGAGGTGGAGCGCTTCGAGGCCGCTAATCAGGAGTACATCGCCCGCAGCCTCCGCCTGATCCGGCTGATGGGAATGCTGTGGCCCACCCTGGAGCTGATGCTCGGCTTCGCCATTGTGCTGGTGCTGTGGCTGGGGGGCAGGGAAGTCTTGCTGGGCCGTATGAGTGTGGGCGACTTCGTGGCGTTTAACACTTATATGGTTCAGCTCACGTGGCCGATTATTGCGCTGGGATGGGTCATCAATATTTTCCAGAGGGGCACGGCCTCGATGGGCCGCATCAATGAGATCTTTCAGGAGCAGCCCACGATTCGCGATGAATCCGGAATTGATGAATCTGCAATTGCCGAAGTTAAAGTTGCCGAAGCCGGTGTTGGTACTCCTGGAAGCGCCCTTCTTTCTTCGCCGGAAGCCATGCGGGAATCGAGTGGCCAACCTTTTCCCAAGGGGCAAAGTTTGGCATTGCGCGGGGAAGTTGAATTCCGCAACCTGACTTTTCATTACGATGGAGCCGAGGTTCTGCAGGGCATCAACCTGCGGGTGCCTGCCGGTTCGAGTCTGGCCATTGTGGGACCCACTGGCTCCGGCAAGACGACGCTGGTGAGCCTGGTTCCGCGAATCTACGATGCCGGGCCAGGCATGGTGCTGATTGATGGACGCCCCATCCGCGAATTTTCCTTGGCGGAGCTGCGCCGTAACATTGGATTTGTGCCGCAGGAAACCTTTCTCTTCAGCGATACCATACGTGAAAATATCGCGCTCGGCGCGGGCACGGCAACCGATGAACAGGTTCAACGGGCGGCGGATGGAGCCAGTGTCGCGTCCGATATCGAAGGGTTTCCCGAGGGATACCGAACCGTGGTGGGCGAGCGCGGCATTACGCTTTCGGGCGGGCAGAAGCAGCGCACCGCAATCGCCCGGGCGCTGATCCGCAATCCGCAAATTCTGATCCTTGACGATGCACTTGCGAGCGTGGATACCTACACCGAGGAGCGCATACTCGACCACCTGCGCGGGGTGATGAAGGGACGGACCACGATCTTTATTTCACATCGGGTGTCTACAGTACGCAGCGCCGACCGTATTGCGGTATTGCACAGTGGACGGGTCGTGGAATATGGATCCCACGATGAGCTGATCGCTCTGAACGGCTACTACACCGATCTCTACAACAAGCAGCTACTGGAAGAAGAGCTGGAGACGGTCTAGATCGCCGGGCCGGATTTCCAGATCGGGTTTTTGGCTACTGGCAGGATGACAGAGGGTGGGATCGATCCTTCATGCGCCGCACGGTCACTGCCGAATTACTGGACTCCGATTCCGGTTCCGATCGCGAAGTACGGGCCTCGCTCGCCGATCTTGCGCGAATCAACCGCTGGTTCGGAGGTATATCCACCAGCCGGTTGCTGATTGAGCGCGCGATTCTACGCTCAGATACAAATTCACAATCCGGGAAAAAAGAGGTTCGTCTGCTGGAAGTAGGGGCGGGCTCGGGCGATGTGCCGCTCGCAATTCGCCGTGAGCTACGGCGGAAGGGGGTCGAACTGCATCTGACCCTGCTGGATCGCAATGCCAGTCACCTTTCTCCGGCACAAGACGTACAAAGGATTGCCGCGGATGCCTGTCAGCTTCCTTTTCGCGACTCCAGCTTTGACGTGGTGAGTTGTGGCTTGATGGTGCATCACCTGTGGCCTGAGCAGGTCGCGTCGTTTCTGAATGAGGCCTTGCGCGTCGCAAGCCTGGCGGTGATTGTGAACGATCTGCGGCGCAGCCGGGCTCATCTGGCCGCGGTTTATGCGGGCTTTCCCTTGTACACAAGCCGTTTAACCCGGCATGATGCTCCCGCATCGGTTCGGGCCGCCTACACGCGTGGAGAGTTGGAAGCAATGCTCCAGAATACGAGTGCGGCGGCAGTGGAGATCAACGATCATTACTTGTTTCGCATGGGTGCCATAGCGTGGAAGAAATCACCTGTGATCTAGCGGTTGTGGGGGCGGGCCCGGCGGGGTTAGCGGCAGCGATCACTGCCGCGAAGCACGGCGGACGTGTGCTGCTGCTGGAACGCGGACGTTTACCGCGCCACAGGGTGTGCGGCGAGTTTCTGTCGCCAGAATCGCTAAGACTGCTGGAGTCGCTTCTGGGCGGCAATAAGGATTTGATGTTGAGGTCTCCGCGCATCAGCCGCGCGCGGCTGTTCATGGATCGAGGTGTGATCGAAACCAGCCTGTCTCCATCCGCCGGGTCGATTCCTCGCTATGAGCTGGACCATGCATTATGGCAGGCCGCGCAGGCTGCGGGAGCGGAGTGCCGCGAGGAGTGCAATGTCCGCTCCATTGAGCGTACGCCGCAGGGCCGGTTCCATCTGATTTGCGAATCCGCCGCCAAGGTGCAGCCTGCGGCCCCGGCCCTTTTCTCGGTACTGGCGTCTGCCGTGGTCGATGCCGCCGGGAGGTGGTCGAACCTGCGACCTCGTGGAAGGGTTCCAGAAGACACATGGGTGGGATTGAAATCTCACTTCGAGTGCGGCGGCGGCAACGGAGTACTTGATTCCGTGGACCTGTATTTCTTCGACAGCGGCTATTGCGGAATCTCCCCTATTGGAGGTGGGCGGATTAACGCCTGCGCCATGGTGCGGGCCTCGGCCCTGGCAGGAAACTCGCTGGAAAAGGTCTTTGCATGCCATCCGGAGTTGTGGCGAAGCAGCCGTAGTTGGAAGCCTGCGATGGATGTGATCGCCACCGCCCCACTTTTTTTTCGAGAGCCTTGCCCGATGCGCGAGGAGGTTTTGGTTGCGGGAGATGCGGCAGGCTTCGTGGATCCCTTTATTGGCGATGGTATCTCGATGGCGCTCAATTCAGGGGTGCGGGCCGCCGAAGCCCTGTCCAATCAGCAGTGGCGCGCCGCCGATGGTGCTCGGGACTATGAGCGGACCTACCGCCGTGATTTTCTACCCGTATTCCGCAATGCGGCGCGTGTGCGCCGCCTGCTGAGAGCGCCCAGGCCGTTGCGGCAGATGATGTCAGTGGTTGCGCAGCTGCCGGGGGTGACGCGTTATTTTCTGCAAAGCACGAGGCTGCGGGGGCAGGTGTGACGCCACAGGTAGGGGAAGAAACAACTCTGACTAGCGAATCACAAGTACTTCGCGGACATGATCGCGAGCAAGAAAGAATTTGATGGAAGCGTAGTCGTGAAAGAGGTTTTCGATGTGGCGGTTGTTGAAGACGCGTTGCAGGCGGAATCCCGGTCCACCGGACTTGCCGGAGGTGGGCTGCAGATCGAGGACATCGTTGCCAGCGAGATGGTAGCGGTAGTGTGGCGCTTCCGGTCCTGCATCGCGGGTGTGAAAGAAGGCCAGCAGCAGGCCGCCGGGCTTCATCAGAGAACAGATGCGGTCGATCATGGGCTTGACCATGGGCTCCGGCAGGTAATCCGCAACATCCCAGCAGAGCACGGCGTCGAAGAGTGGTCCTTCGTAGGTTAGGTTTTCTGCCAGGAAGCGATTGAGATTCAATACGCTTTCACCGGCTTCTCCAATCGTGGTCAGTTCTGGATCCTGAGATGCTTTGAGGACATCCTCGGTATAGAGGCGGTGCCCAAGATCGGTGAGGTACGAGATATTGGCCGAGGAGGTCGAACCGAGGTCGAGAATGCACAGACCTTCCTGCATACGAACGGTGCGGGTGAACTCGTTGAGTCCGCTGGATCGCCGCCGGATTTTTTCCTGCGGCTGTGAGGCTGCCGGGGTGCCTCCGCCACGGAAGAAGTTCAGAAAATTCTGCGTAAGAAAACCCGTCTCTTTCCGGAATTGATAGTTAACTATATCAATATAAAAGGTTCTCTGGCGTCAAGGCTCCCTGGAGGGCGCTGAAATGGCGTTACCCGTAAGATGCGGGGACTCTCCTTTGGACAATACTCATCGGTGAGTGCGCTATGCTTCGAACTGGACTGCGGCTCCGAACTGGGCTGCCAGTTGGCCTTCGCTGACAGGCTTCCTTACAAAGACGCTAGCTTTTGAAAGACTTAGCTTTCTAAAGAATCGAGCTTGCCAAAGCTTTAGGAAGACACGGCAACAACCGGAGGCGATGAGGGTGTGGCTGCCGCCTGTTGTTTCACGTCTTGTTTCGCCTCTTGTTTGGGTTCGGGGCGGGCCTCTCTGGTGGTTTCGATTTTACCGTTCAGAAAAGCTCCATCTTCAATTGAGAGTCTCTGCGACTGGAGATCGCCCATGATAATGGCCGTCTTGCGCACGTCGAGGCGGTCGGTAGCCTGCACGTTGCCGTCGATGCGGCCGTGTACCACTACGTCCTTAGCCTTGACGCTGGCGCGGACGCGTCCGTTTTGCCCGACGGTCAGGTTATGACCCTGAAGGTGAATACTTCCTTCCACCTCTCCATCCAGAAAAAGACTTTCGCTACCGGAGAGCTCACCCTTGATGGTTACGCTCTTCCCTATATGCGCGCCGGTGCTTCCACCGTCAATCGGATTCATTGGGTCCACGGCCTCGCCTCCTGGTTGCCATGTGCCATTGCAGAGCAAACCACAATGGTCGCCGGCGCGGGTTGCTGGAGAACAATACAGCTCCTGGATCCTCTAAGGAAGAACCTTGGCTGTGTCTGGCTCTTCCTGTGCGACCCATTTTGCTGTGGTTCGAATGTTAACCTGCAAGCAACGGTCCGGCTGGCTTTGCCGACTATACTCAACCCTTTCCGGAGCGGCAATGCCTTTTAGGCCATCCGAGGGGGTGACCTTTCGATTACGGCACGATTTGGCCACTTCCCACAACCTTCCGATGGGGTGCTGGATACGAACCCCGCGGCTGGCGGAGATCGGGGTGTGAAGGCTCTGTTGTGGAGGCTCTATGGAAGGCTTCGGAATGCCGGACTTCAAAACATTCCTTAAATCTCTGCAAGTCTATGATTCGGCACTGCGAAGATTGCAGTTCGTGCGCGTTGCCTGGTTGCGCGGCGGCTTAGGGATTAACCGGAGAGTGTCACCTCTGCTCATTTGTAGTGGATATTCCACAACTCAATGCAGCGATTGCCCTGCCTGGATCGTCTAAACTAAGGGAGAGTTCTATGTTGGTTCTCGTCGTTGCTTTCGTCCTCGGCGAGCCGGGCCTATGAACTTAAAACTTGGTCACAAAATCCGCGTAGTGCCTTTGATCCTGTTGCTGTTTTCGCTTCTTGCTCAAGCCCAGCCGCAGGTTCCGGCAGGATTGCCCTCCAATCCCCAGGACTTCGTCCGTCAGGTGGTAAATAACGAGTTGGGCTCGGGGCACAGGCAGCACTATATGTACCGGCTCACCCGGGTGA
>DASZRZ010000274.1:0-1973 GCA_035548935.1 Terriglobales bacterium | reverse complement strand
CACGCAGGAGCTCACGTAGAAGTTCACATAGAAAAGCCACGCTATTTCAGGGTAGCTTTGCGGTGAGTTCGCCGGGGCCGGTTTTCGGAGCCTGGGGAAAGGTTTCCTGCTCGCGGCCACGAAGGGCCACGGTCATGAAGTCGATCCACATCGGGAGTGCGGCCTGTCCCCCGGTTTCTTTTTCTCCCAGGGTTTTCTTTTCGTCGAATCCCATCCACACGCCGCATGTGATCGAGGGCGAGAAGCCGATGAACCAGGCATCGGTGTAGTCGTTGGTGGTACCGGTTTTTCCGGCGACCGGATGATTGAGTTTGAGGGCGGCGGTGGCGGTGCCGCTGCGCACCACTTCCTGCAGCAGGCCGGTCATGGCGCGGGCCGTGTGGGCGCTGATCACGTCATGGACCTCGGGATAGTTCTCTTCCAGAACGTGCCCCTCGGCATCGGTCACCTTGCGAATATATCGTGGTACGACACGAACTCCTTCATTGGGAAAGGTTGTATAGGCAGCGGCCTGCTCCATCAGGGTGACTTCGGCGGAGCCCAGGGCCAGCGGCAGATAAGCCGGAAGCTTCGAAGTGATGCCGAAGCGGCGGGCGTAATCGATCACCTTGAGAATCGTGACCCGCTCGGCGACTTTGAGCGCGGGGATGTTGCGTGACTGGGCGAGAGCGCGGCCCAGGGTGATGACTCCGGCGTACTTTCCGTCGTAATTATGCGGGGTGTAGGGGCCCGAGGCGGTCCAGAAGGTGACGGGCGCATCGAGCACGGTATCGTCGGGCGATGCGCCTTCTTCCAACGCCGCGCTATAGACGTAGGGCTTGAACGATGAGCCCACCTGGCGCAGCGCCTGCGCCGAACGGTTGAATTTGGACTGATCGAAGTCGCGGCCTCCCACCATGGCCTTGATGTCGCCGGTGACGTTGTCGAGCGCAAGCAGAGCCCCCTGGGCGCCGGAGTCCTGTTCGAGCGTGACATGGGGCTCAGGGGCGAAGTGAGGGCTACCGGGAGCGGAGTAAGGCGACAGCGACTGCACGCGAATATAGGCGAGGTCGCCCAGGGAGAGAATTTCCTGCGGAGACTTGTGCTGCGTCCATGCCATCTCAGCGGGGCCGATGTGGGCGGTGTATCCGCCGAAGCGTAAGGTGGCCGAATTTTTGGAGACAGCCGTTACCAGGGCATGCACGTATGCGCCGGGCTGCAGTGGCTTGCTCCAGTCGGGGTGCTGATAGCGGGTGACGTCTTCTCCGGCGGCAATCACGTTGCGGAGGTGGCCTTTCCATGCGTGGCGGCGCTCGTAGGCGGCGAGGTTATCGAGCACGGCCTGGTTGGCGGCGCGCTGCATATCGGTGTTAAGCGAGGTGTAGACGCGCAGGCCGCCTTCGTGGACGCGGTCGCTGCCATATTTCTTTTCCAGATACTGCCGGATTTCCTCGGCGAAGTAGGGCGCGAGGGAATTGGTGTCCCGCTGGATGTTGAGGACGATGGGCGCGGCCTTGGCGCGGGCAGCCTCGCGGGCTGTGATCTTGCCATCTTCGAGCATGGCATTGATGACCAGGTTGCGGCGGCGCTCGGAGCGCTCCAGGCTCACCAGCGGCGAGTAATTGTTGGGAGCCTTGGGCAGGCCCGCGAGCAGCGCGGCTTCTTCCGTTTTCAAGTCCTTTGCATGCTTGCTGAAGTAATACTGGGCCCCGGCCTCGAAGCCATAGACGCCGTGCCCCAGGAATATCTGGTTGGCGTACATGGTAAAGATTTGCGGCTTGGTAAACCGCCGCTCGATCTGGATGGAGAGCATGATCTCCTCAACCTTCCGGCCAAAAGCGCGCTCCTGATTAAGGAACAGGTTGCGGGAGAGCTGCATGGTGAGAGTGGAGGCTCCCTGAGCGCGGCTGCCGGAGCGGACATCGCGATAGGCAGCTCCCAGCATGCGCCAGAAACTGATGCCCCAGTGGCCGTCGAAGTTTTTGTCCTCAATG
>DASZRZ010000273.1:0-3004 GCA_035548935.1 Terriglobales bacterium | reverse complement strand
TCATCGACCGCCAGCTTGCGGGCCCCTGGGGCAGGGACCGCTACCGCTACACCGGAGGGCCATTCGACGAGAACGCGCCACCGGAATTCGGCTACCAGGGCAAAGCTTCGCCGCGTGAACTCTATCGCGAAGGACTCAAGCGCCTTGCCGGGCTCGAACGCCTCAAGCCGGAAGAGCAGGACGAAAAACTAAAGCAGATCGAAAACAGCGTCTTCTTCAACCTGATGCGCCGCAACACCCTGGAAGGCATGTTCAGCGACCCGCTTCATGGCGGCAATGCCGATATGATCGGCTGGCAGCTGGTTGGCTTCCCCGGACCGCAAATGAGCTATGCCCGCGAAGTCAACCGGCACAACGGCGAAGCCTTCCGCCCCGAGCCCATCAGCCTGAAACAGATCATGCCCCGCCATGAGTTCCATCCCATTGAGGACGAAGACCGGCAATGAAGACCCTTCCCAGCGTTGACGTCGTAATTATCGGCGGAGGTTGGACCGGCCTCTTGATGGCGAAGGAACTGGGTACCCGCACCGCGTTATCCGTGGTTGTGCTGGAGCGCGGAGATAAGTTGCGCCCCCAGAGCGACCTCATCGCGGGGATGGATGAACTCGACTACTTCTCGCGCACCCGCGTCATGCAGGATTGCTCCAGGGAAACCGTCACCCTGCGCCACACCGCCAGAGACAATGCCTATCCCATCCGCCAGCTCGCATCGTTTCTACCTGGCTCCGGCGTGGGCGGCAGCGGCGAGCACTGGGGCGCCGCTTATCCCAGGCTGCTGCCGGATATCTTCGAGCTCTACTCCAAAACCGTCGAACGGTACGGAGCCAAAAGGCTTCCCGAGAATCATAGCGTTCAGGACTGGGGCCTGACCTGGGACGAGATCGAGCCTTACTATGCAAAGACGGAAAAACTTTTAGGCGTATGCGGTAAAGCCGGAAACCTCAAGGGCAAAAAAATCGACGGCGGTAACATCTTCGAGGGCCCGCGCAGCACCGAATATCCCATGCCTCCGGGTCTTCCCTGTTACATGGGCGTCCTGTTCACCGATGCCACCAAAAAGCTGGGCTACCATCCCTACCCACTTACCGCCGCCATTAACACCGTGGCGTATACGAATCCCGATGGCATCTTCCGTCCCGCCTGCGCCTATTGCGGCTTCTGCGGCTTCTTCAGTTGCATGATCGCCGCCAAGGCTCAACCTTCGAACATTCTGATTCCCGTCATCCAGCGCCAGAAGAACGTCTCCATTCGCACCGGAGCCGCGGTTCGCCGCATTGTGCGCGACGCCTCCAAAAAGGGCCGCGTGACCGGTGTCACCTATATGGACGAAAACGGCGAGGAGATTTTTCAGCCCGCCGAGATCGTATTCCTCTCTTCCTGGACCTTTAACAACACCAAGATGCTCCTGCTCTCCGGCATTGGCGATCCCTACGATCCCGCCACCGGAAAGGGAACCCTCGGGCGCAACCTTACCCATCAGCTGCAATTCGGAGTTCAGGCCTTCTTCGATGTCCCGTTGAACCGCTTCATGGGCGGCGGCGTCTCGGGAGCCCGCATCAGCGACCATGAGGCCAGCGCATTGGATCACAGCAACCTTCCCTTCCTTCGCGGCGGCACATTCTCGGGATTGAGCGGCGGTGCCCAGCCCATCTCGGCCTTCGGGGTTGTGCCCAACTCCGTCAAAACGCGCTGGGGATCGGGATGGAAGAAAGCGGCCATCGATTATTACGACCGCACCGGCAGCATCACCTATACCGGCGAACACATGGCCTACAAGACCAACTTCATGGACCTCGACCCGGTCTACAAAGACCGCTTCGGCGATCCGCTCATCCGCCTCACCATCGACTGGCAGGATAACGAGCGCAAAACCTTCGAGTACATGGCGCCCAAAGCCGTGGAGATCGCCCGCGCCATGGGAGCAACGGATGTCAACCCGGCTCAGCCCTTTGGCCGGTACACCTCCACCCGCTACCAGACCACGCATGTACAGGGTGGAACCATCATGGCGCCCTCCCCTGACAAGGGCGTGCTCAACCCCTATTTGCAGCACTGGCAGTATCCCAATCTCTTTGTGTTGGGAGCTTCGTCATTTCCTCAGCAGGGCTCGGCCAATCCCACATCCACCATCCTTGCGCTTACGCTCAGAACCGCAGATGCAATCGTTGATCGCTACCTGAAAAACCCCGGACCGCTCGCCTGATTCTTACCAGTGCGAAAGGCCCGGGGCTGATAGGGAACAATGGCTTGGGTTTTGAAGCGGCGGTGTCTTTACTCTGAAAGCCCCACTCTGAAAGCCCCGTTACTCTGGAAGCACCGTTAACGCCAGCGGCCAAAGCGGACGGCACGGCGAAGGATTCCATTTCGAGTTGTCGGGCTCCCGCTTGAACTGCTCGCTGGTAATGAAAGTGCCGTCGAGATACAACGGATCGTCCACAACCGAGGTCAGAATCAGGTACGATCTGCCATCGCGGTCATAGCGGTCGTAGTACTCGGTGAGCACCGCATTCTGGCTGTAGGGAACGCCATTCTTACGCAGATATCCGGCCCGCATGCGGGTGGTCACCACCTTCAGGCTTCCGCCCTTTCCCGGAATCGCGCCCCGCGAGAACCGCGCCGACCCAGCTCGCTGCACCTGCTTGTACCAGGTGGCGGCGGATTCACCCTGCCACTGCAGATCGCCACTCTTCCCTTTTGCGGCTTTTGGGGCCTTCGCGCCTGCGAAATTGAAGAGGCGGGTCTGCTTACCCGCGTCGATATCCATCCGCAACACATTGTCTTCCGCCCATGTAATATGCAGACGCGCGGGCAGCCGCATGATTCCCGCTGCGCCATAGGCGCGGCACTGGTTGCCTTCCTTCTCGTCTTTGGCCGCATCCCAGCTGTTAGCTACACGGCGTCCCTCGGCGGTCAGGGGAATGCTCGAAAAATCTCCCTTGGCAGGAGTAATCATGCGCCAGCGCCAATCCTCGTTGATGATTGACACCCAATAGCCGGTCATGTC
>DASZRZ010000272.1:0-10123 GCA_035548935.1 Terriglobales bacterium | reverse complement strand
GGCTGCACTAACAACATCAAGCGCTCCGGCTTAAACTCCGGAGCGCTTTGTATTTGCCCCGGAACAGAGTGCCCACCTGAACCAGTTTCTGCAGAATATGCAAAAGCCGCGATTTGACGATGCCCTTCGAATCGTCTCGGGCGGCCGTACAGATTCCTAACCACAGCTTATGCAAATTGCGATGACAAGAATGAGAACGTTACCCTAAGGAACACATGGAAATGCTATGTTTGGTGGAAAATAGCTTTAAAATAGCCTTGGCTTCGCCAGAAAAATGCGGCAGAGGTTGGACGGTTGGTCAACAACACTGCAACAAATTAAAAAACTTTCCTGAAAGTATTTCCGTCCAGGACGGAGTCGAGCAGGTTACTGGCGCATCCCATGAGTCGTCGCAGCAACCGGGGCACCACATTCTTCACAAAACTTGCTGAGCGGCGACACCTTATGGCCGTTCAAGCACCGTCTGCTTTCGTCAAATTTCTCAGCGCGAGTCGCTGAATACAGGACAGATACGGCGGCCATGTAAAAGATCAGCAGCCCTCCTGACATGCAACGCGCTTGGTTGGCTCGCGACTCCATCCCCCCACCATAGAGTAATGGCAGAACGATGAAACCGGCCCAGCCATAGAAGAAGATCGCATTAAACGCTCGATACATCCAACGCGGGCAGCCCCGAAGTGCTGCACGCCAAACGTCCTTTTGCTTAAAGTCCTGCGTGAGACGATTCATCACGAGTACGGTGGGCAGACACACGACAAAAACACCTGGGCCCAGAATCCCCAACATTCGCTCGAAGGGCAATGTATTCCCCAAGAGAGCCGCCAGGTGAACAGTTACTATCGCAACAAAACCGGCCGTTGCTAACACCAGGAAGGGATAAATGATTGCAACCATTTTTATGTGCCGTAACACTTTCCGCTGCCTTTATGCCGTCATTAACGAAGTAAGTGGTGTAAATCTCCCTTCTCACACTTGGGGCAAGGCAGCTAATCGAACCGACCGTAATCATCAGCGAATACCGGATCATCATAACTCCGGGCTATCAGAAACATAACTGCGACTGTAACAATGATCAAAGTACAAACGAGCCACCGGCGTGGGACAATTTCAATCACAGCCGATAGTCAATTTAATTAGGGTTCCACCACTATGAGATGGGGAAAGTTTTTCAGCGTTCGCCCCAAGAGGTTCCCTATATGGGTAGCGTTGTACCGGGCGTGCTGATGGATCAAATCCAAAATATTTAGCCCGGGCAAAGCACCCACTTCTCGTCATGGTGCGTGTGCCGGAGCCGGAAGCAGAAAAACGCCATCTATTCTCTGAAATCGAAGGCTGGACTGAATCAGCAATCCAAAATCTGAAACTACTAGATGAGCCGTTCCACAGCGATGATCCGATCATCCAGGCCTGTCATGAGAGCGCGATTAGTAGAAATGGGGGAATCGTGGTCTATTCAGACCCAATCGAGGACTCTTGGCGTTCCGGCTGATTCATCCCAAACCGGTAGTCTTTATGGTTCTCTATCAGTTCCCCGTGGGGATGAGCACTACGGTGAATTAAAAGCTGTGGGTTCGATAGTGGATTGGAGTTTCCGTGTCACGTCGGATAACTCTTTTGGAAGGAATGGCGGGGACGACGAGACTCGAACTCGCGACCTCTGCCGTGACAGGGCAGCGTTCTAACCAACTGAACTACGTCCCCAGCCTGGGAACCCGCTCATCCGCGGGAAGATCAAAAGCGATAGATGGTGGGCAGTGCAGGGATCGAACCTGCGACCTCCTGCTTGTAAGGCAGGCGCTCTAACCAGCTGAGCTAACCGCCCGTGCCCGGAGCCAGCCAGCTTTTTAAATTCCTGGCCGTCCGCAAGCGGCTGTCCGCCCTGGCGTTACGCCGTGGGTTTTGGCCCTGGGTTTTCACCCTGAATTACCGCTCTGTCTGGGAGTATACGCGAGCATCGAAAAAATCGTCAAACTCCCGGAGCAAACTTTCCGCATTGTCCCGGAATGATCCCGCCTGTTTCGCATCCGCGAAGTCGCGGAGGCACAGAAGTTGCCCGATCTTGTGCATCCCCGCTGGAATTCCTGAATCTGTTGTAAAGTTCCAACTCGTTGCATTCGATCCCTTCAGGCGGATAATGGTCAGGCCCTCATGAAAATCGGCATCACGTGTTATCCAACCTACGGCGGCAGCGGAGTGGTGGCCACCGAACTCGGCATTGAACTCGCCCAGCGCGGCCATCAGGTTCACTTCATCACCTACTCGCAGCCTTTCCGCCTTCAGGGACCGCAGCCCAACATCCTCTATCACGAGGTCGAGGTCTCCCATTACCCGCTCTTCGAATATCCGCCCTACGATCTGGCCCTCGCCACCCGCATGGCGGAGGTGGCCACAATCTACGATCTCGACCTGCTGCATGTTCACTACGCCATCCCGCATTCCGTCAGCGCCTATCTCGCCAAGCAGATGATCGCCGCCTCCCATGGCCGCCGCTGCTTGCCCTTCGTCACCACCCTGCACGGAACCGACATCACTCTGGTTGGGCAGGACCGCTCCTATCTCCCCATCACCCGCTTTTCCATCGAGCAGAGCGATGGCGTCACCGCCATCTCCGAATATCTTCGTGAGCGCACCATCAGCGAATTCAAGTCAACCAAAGACATTCGCGTCATGCACAACTTCGTGAATTGCGACATCTACAAGCGCCCGGCGGATTGGCGTCAGCGCCGCCGCGAGTTCGCCCACGATGACGAACGCCTGCTGGTTCATCTCTCCAACTTCCGCCCGGTCAAGCGGCTTACGGATGTGGTGGAAATCTTCGACCGCATTCAAAAAATCATGCCCGCCCGCCTGCTGCTCATCGGCGACGGCCCAGACCGCTCCGCCGCCGAGTGGCTGGCCGTGGAAAAGAAAATCCACAACCGCATTCTTTTTCTCGGCAAGCAGGACAGCGTGCACGAAAAGCTGGCGCTGGCCGATGTGCTTCTCATGCCCAGTCAATTGGAGTCTTTTGGATTGGCCGCGCTCGAAGCCATGGCCTGTGAAGTTGTGCCCATCGCCACTCGCGTTGGCGGCGTGCCGGAAGTTGTGGAGCACGGCGTAACCGGCTTTCTGGCCGGCGTGGGGGAACTCGACACCATGGCAAACTACGCGGTTGAGATTCTCTCCGATCCCCAGCGGCTGCAAGCCATGGCCCTTGCCGGACGCCACGCTGCCCAAAACCGCTTCTCCGCGTCCATCATCATTCCGCAATATGAAGCCTTTTACCGGGAAGTGCTCGAACGGGCCTCGGCATAAAAACTCCGCTCCGTGCTTCCCAGTAGCGGCAGCCGCAGCCGCACCAGCGTCCCCCCGGACCGGCCCGCGTTAATTACCAGGCTCCCACTGTCTCCATAGAGAACTTTGATCCGCTCGGCAACGTTCGCAATTCCAATTCCGCTGCCGCCCATTCCCGTTGGCTTCTCAAGAAAACTGGCGGCGCCCATTCCCACCCCGTCATCTTCCACCTCCACCAGCAGATCGCCGCCCTCCAGCCGGCTGCGCAGGTGGATCGTGCCTCCCTCAATCTTCGGAGACAACCCATGCTTCACCGAATTCTCCACCAGTGGCTGCAACAGCATGCTTGGAACCATCACGTCGAGAGACGATGGCTCCAGCTCCTTGATCACCCGCAGTTTGTCGCGGCCAAAGCGCACCACCTCAATGTCCAGATAGTCGTCGATGAACCGCACCTCTTCCTGCAGTTGCACAAACGCCTCACCGCTGCGCAGCAGCCTGCGAAGGATATTGGCGAGCTTCACGATCAGGTCGCGCGCCGTATCGGGATCAAAGCGCACCAGCGACGAAACCGAATTCAGCGTATTAAACAGAAAATGTGGATTGATCTGGCTCTGCAAAGCCTCCATGCGCGCCTGCAATAGCAGACGCTGCTGCTCTTCCAGCTTCATTTCCATGCGCGTGTTGTGCCAGATTTTCAGCGGAGTGGCCACCGCCATCACCGTCCCGGCATACACGGCAAGCAACATCGGCCAGCTGCGGCTGTCGAGCGCGAAGATTTCACCCGGAAAGTTGCGTTGCAGAAAGCCCTGCAAAAAACGCAGCGCCAGGATTACCAGGAAAAACGATATCTGCCAGTTCAACTGCGGACGCGGAAAGTTCCGCCGTATCCACCGGTAAATGCTCAGGTCGATAAACGGCGAAAACGACCATATCGCCTCGCGATCGCCCGCCAGTTCGCGGAGAATTCCCGCCAGCACTCCGGCCAGTACGTTGAACGGAAGCGTCAGCAACTCGCCGCCCATGATCGCGGGCAGCGCCAGCAGCCCCCCCGCAATCATTCCCCCTGCCGGCCCGAGCATCACTCCCAGCAGCAATGCGGCTTCAAATCCCAGGTCGGCTGCGACGAAGTTCGGGGTCTTCAGCCGGATCAGCACTCCCAGCGCGAATGGAATTCCCACGAACAGCACCAGCTGCATATTCTGCGCAAAGGTGCGCTGCTCGGTGAATAGCAGGTTCTTAAATGTCCGCGAGCGCACCAGCACGGCCGCGATCGCTGCCGCGACGCCCAGCCGTATCAGAAGATTGATGGCAAGTACGCTTTCCATTTCCTGAGAGGTGCCGCCTTCCGCTATGCGCCGCTTCGCCGTCCACTGCGCTTATCCGCGGACGCCCGCGCCAGTACAAATCCAGAACTAATAAGGTTGGATAATCCCACCCAGCGCCCGCTCTGCTGGCCTCGCGCCGCCTGTCGCCGTCCGTCCGCCATTCTCTGCCTCGCCGGCCGCGCCATTGCCGCTGGCGGAAACAGCGCCTCGATTCTCCCGCTTCTGCGCCACCACCAGCCCGCGCGGAGTCGGAAGCAATACCACCGAGATCAGACCCTCGCGCTCCAGCTTCAGCGCCGCCTCCCGCACTATCTTCAGGTGCGAGCTGGCATCGTGCATCAGAATCACTCCATTGGGATTTACCTGCGGAAGAAAATGCCGCACCTCTTGTTCGCGGATCGGCATATCGCTGTCGCTGAACAGCAGATCGATCGTCCCCTCCACCTTCATCTCCAGGCTGGACTCATTCCGGCACTCGATCCACCGGCTCAGTCCCGAGCCATCGATTCGCTCTTTCGCCTTGGCAAAAACCACGGGATCGTATTCGCAGGTCACCACTCTCCCGAATCCATTGTGTTTCAGCGCCTCGGCGATCCACAGGGTACTCACGCCCAGGAATGTTCCGGTCTCCACCACCAGCTCCGGCTTCACGGTGGTGACCATGGTGCGTAGAAACTCCAGCACCTCCACCTCGGCGGTCATGGAGTCGTACATGCTCCAGCGTTCCGGATGCGCACACTCCGGCGTGCGGCGGTGATACTCGGGCTGCACCTGCTCTCCCCGCCGCTCGATCTCCCGCATCACCTTGTGCTCTTGCTTTTGTTTCTTTCGGAATAGCTTCACGATCTTCCCCGGCCTGCCTCAATCTTTTTGGTTCTTTCCCAGCAGTATACGGAAGCCCATGGGAGAAAAGCTGAAAAGCTCAAAAGAAGAATCCGGAAGAGAAGGGGCCAGAAAACACCTGAAATACCTGGAAGGAAAAATTGCGCAACTACCCACGCACCATCAATCTACTCAGCAGCTTTAGGATTCTCTCCGCCCTCAACCTGCGGCGTTTCGCCGCCCTGCTCTTCCACCTTTGGATCTGTATTCCGCGATTCACCCGGCGCTTCGGGCGGCCCTGCCAATTCTTCTTCCGGCATCTTCACCGAGGCCCGCACCGCGAATCCCGCGGGCACAATCAGCACCTGGGGCAGATTCCCGCTCGGGCGGCGGTATCGTTCCAGGTTTTCCATGGAATCGATCTTGAGGATGCGCTTCATAAATCCCGCCCCCGGCATATCCTCGAACTGGAACCTCTCGCCCGGTCCAAACTCTCTCTGCGTGGCCATCAGGAGTTCCCCTTCGCTGCGAAAGTCATATTCCAATCCCGGATCGAGCACCACCGCCCAATAGACATCCCATTCCAGCGGCTGCTCGTCCGCGGGAATCTCACTCAGTACATTCGTGGAATTGAGGATTTCACGCCCTTCCGCCGCAGTCTGTGCCGCGGGGGTAATCACATAAAGATTCAACCGCCGGTCGCGCGGTCTGGAGCCCTCAATCCTCTCCCCGAAGTACCACGGCCCCACCTGCCGCCGTTTCTTTCCCGGCCCCGGCTTGGCAAGTTGAAGGGTGACCTGCCGCCCGTTCAGGAAGGCACTCTGGATGGGGTTGAATGGGGCTCCGCTCGACTTGGTCGAAGCCCGGTTGGCCGAAGCCTGGTTAGTCGAAACCTGGCCCGGTAGCTCGCTGCTGGCCTTGGGTTTTCCAGCCTGCGCGCCCGCTGCCGCTACAAGCCAGCATGTGCACACCACAACGCATGCAACCCGTTCCGCTTTGGAGCGCTGGGACAAAGCCGACCTCCGAGAGCCTGAGGGGGAAGGCTAATTATAAGACCGGTGACCTGCCCCCGGGCCAGACGAATGCTCCCGCGGACGGTACCAAGGTCCGGGTACCAAGGTCGCTGTCTGCTTTTGGCCCCAAATCCTTTCGGCCTACGGATTGAAGATTACCTCGTAAAATCCCCTTCCGCGGGAGATACTTATCTGTCCCAAATTGGGCAAGCTTGCCGTGCATCTCAGCCGTGCATCTCAATGGATGGCGCCGGTACCGGAAAGTCCGAGGCTTATGGCGGATTCCCATATCTTTCTCCAGAAACTGATCGTCAAGACCGAAACCAAACGGCTTCCCTGGCGACCATCCGTGGAATCCGATGGCTTCACCGTCTCTCTTGATCAGGAGTTTGTTGTCACCATTCGCAAGACCGCGCCCCATGAATTCTTCTTCGAGGTGCGCGACCAGCGCGATAACCAACTCTTCCATCTCTCCGCCGAAAAGACTCATGCATGGGAACAGGGATATGAAGAGGCCGTGGAATTGTATGCCTCGCTGAGCCGCCTCCATGATGCAGCCCGCTTTGTCGCCCTCGACGTAAGCAAGCAGCTCTCCCGCGCCGAAGCTCTGCTCGACAAACTGTAAGCTTCGCCCCACGCCCCATCCCGGGACTCAAAGCAGTCATGCTATCCTTTGCGTTTTGCAGAAGGGCCAACAAGGGAGAGGAATGGAAATCAGTCTTGCGGGACAGGTAGCGGTCGTATTTGGAGTGGCCAACAAGCGCAGCATCGCCTGGGGCATCGCGCAAAAGCTTCAGCAGGCTGGCGCTCAACTGGTCATCACTTACCAGAACGAGCGGCTGGCGGAAGAGGCGCGCGATCTCATCTCGGCCCTGCCTAATGCCCAGGCCTTTCAATGCGACGTCAGCAACGACGCGGAAATCGAGCGCCTTTTCGCACAGCTGGCCGAACGCTACGGCAAACTGCATACGCTGGTTCATTCCGTCGCCTTTGCTCCCGCCGATGAACTTCGCCGTGACTTTCTGCAAACCTCGCGCGAGGGCTTTCGCATCGCCCACGATGTCAGCGTTTATTCGCTCATCGCCCTCTCCCGCGCCGCCGCGCCGCTCATGACCGAGGGCGGAAGCATCCTGACGCTCACTTACTACGGCTCGGAAAAGGTCGTTCCTCACTACAACGTCATGGGAGTGGCGAAAGCGGCTCTTGAGGCCAGCGTCCGCTATCTCGCCAATGACCTGGGCCCCCACAGGATTCGCGTGAATGCCATCTCTGCCGGACCTATTAAAACCCTGGCGGCGCGCGGCATCTCGGGCCTGGGCGACATGCTCAAAGCCCACGCCGAACGCGCACCCCTCAAGCGCAATGTTGAAGTCAGCGAAGTCGCCGATACAGCGCTCTTCCTCGCCTCCAGCCTCGGCACCGGCATCACCGGCGAAATCATGTACGTGGATTGCGGCTACAACATCATGGGCTTTTAATTGAATGCCGGTGGCTTAGACCTTCAGCCCCGCGGGGCTCCCAGTGCTTCGGGAGCAAGATCCTCTTCGTAGAATCTCGCAAGGGGCAATCAAAGCTAGACAATCATTCTTGAAAACTTCCTTGCCGCAATCAACAACACCGTCACTCCCATGAACGTAAGCACCGCGGCATCCCGCCAGAGCTGCATGATCCCCGCTCCGCGCAGAACGATGCCGCGAATAATATCGATCATGTAACTGGCCGGCACCAGGAAGCTCAGTCCGTAGAAGAACCACGGCATCGTCTCCCGTGGAAAGATATATCCCGACAGGAAAATGCTGGGCAGCATCAGCGTCATTGCACCCTGCATGGCCTCCGCCTGCGTCTTGGCTCTCACGCTGATGAGCATTCCCACCGCCAGGTTCACAAACAGATAGGCCGAGGTCAGCGCCACCAGCAGCAGCACGCTCCCGTGGATGGGCACCTTGAATGCGAACCGCATAAACGTCAGCAGAATCAGCAGCTCCGCCAGGCCCATCACAAAGTAGGGCAGGATTTTGCCCAGCATCAGTCCCAACGGTTGAATGGGCGTGACCAGCAGTTGTTCCAGTGTGCCGCGCTCTTTTTCACGCACCACGGAAAAGGCCGTCAGCATCACCGTGATCATCAGCATCAGAACCACAATCAGCCCCGGCAAAAAGAAATTCGGGGAACGCGAATCGGGATTGAACATCACCTTCGGACGTATCTCCACCCCCGCGCCGGGATTTACTACGCGCCGCAGCGACTCCTCCATCCCGATCGCCGTTGCCACGTTCAGCGTCTGCCCTGCCACCGAGGAGTCCGAGCCATCCACCATCACCATCACCTCGGCATTCTCTCCCCGCAGCAGTTGCCGGTCGAAATCCAGTGGAATCTTGATGCCAACGTGCGCCCGCCCCGCCATCATCTCGTCGTTCAGCTCCTCGTCGGAGTGGACGTACTTGTAAATGCGATAGGTGTCGGAGTTGCGAAAGCGGTCGAGCAGCGCCCGGCTTTGCGAGCTGCCGGGTGCGCTGCCCGGCGCTCCCCCGGCATCCATCACCCCGCTCTGGTCATAGACCACGGTCTTGACCTGCCGCACATTGGTATCGATGGCCGCGCCCAGGATGATCATCTCCATGATCGGCACCACCAGCGCCATCATGATCGCCATGGAATCGCGCCGCATGTGCAGCGTCTCTTTATAAAAAACCGCGACGAAGCCGCGGAACATCCTACGCACGGCCTGCCTCCTGCATCTGCCGCCGGGACGTCAGCTCCACAAAAACATCTTCCAGGCTGGGCCTGAGCGGCTTTACCTCCTGCAGATCGGCGCCCCGGCTGCGCAGGTCGCGCTCCAGCATTTCCTTTGTGACGTCCTCATTCACCAGAGCATGAATGCTACGCCCAAAAATCGTCGCGCTCTTCAAATACGGCAGCTCCCGCGCTTGCCGTAGAACCGACGTGACCTGCTGTGCGCTGATCTCGAAACGCCGCGTTCCCGGGGGTGAAGCCTCCGGCAGCTCCGGCAAGTGCTCCGGCGTACCGTCTGCAATGATCTGCCCGTAATAGATATAAGCCAGGTGGCTGCAGCGCTCGGCCTCGTCCATGTAGTGCGTGGTCACAAAAAACGTAATCCCCCGCCCCGAGAGCTCAAACAGCAGGTCCCACAGTCTGCGCCGCGCTACCGGGTCGATCCCCGCCGTCGGTTCGTCCAGAAACATGATCTTCGGGTCATGCAGCATGGCGCATCCCAGCGCCAGCCGCTGCTTCCAACCTCCGGAAAGCCGCCCTGCCAAACGCCCCAGGTAGGGTTGCAGAGAGTTCCGCTCGATCGTCTGCTCCATCTTTTCCTGCAGCTTGTTTCCGCTCAGCCCATATGCCCGGCCATAGAACTTCATGTTCTCCTTCACCGTCATATCGTCATACAAGCTGAACTTCTGGCTCATGTAACCAATTCGCAGCCGCACATCCTCCGGTTTTTTGCTCACGTCAATGCCATCCACCGTCGCCGATCCCGAAGTCATCGGCAATAGTCCGGTCAACATCTTGATCACTGTGGTTTTGCCGCTTCCATTCGGCCCCAGGAAACCGAAGATTTCGCCCTTCTCCACCTGCATGGTGACCCCATCCACGGCCACGAAATCGCCGAACTTCCGCGTCAGCTTCGAAGTCGCGATGGCAGTCTCCGGACTCATTTCATCCCCT
>DASZRZ010000271.1:0-12406 GCA_035548935.1 Terriglobales bacterium | reverse complement strand
TTGAAATTCACGCAGAATTCCGTGGCCGTGCAGAACTTCACGGCGGCGCTGGGCAGCACCAACGCCAGCGGAAATCTGACGCTGGGCAATTTTGCCGCTCCACGAGTGCAGTTCGCCTTGAACGCCGACCAGTTCAACGTTACCGAACTGCAGCAGATCATGGCTTCGGCAGGGCAATCCAAACCCGTAGCATGGGCTGTAGTGGCAAGGGCCGAGGCTAAGAAGCAGGCTGAACCCAGCATCCTCACACGCATGACGGGGCAGGGGAAGGTGACGATCGGAAAAATCCTGTATGACAAGCTGGTGCTGACGAATGTGCGGTCGGATGTGCAACTGGATCACGGGATCATCAAGCTGGCTCCCCTGAATGCTTCGCTGTTTGGGGGCCAGCAGACGGGCTCCATCACACTGGATACGCGCACCAATCCCATGGGAGTACGCATGGAGTCAAAGCTGCAACAGGTGCAGGCCAACGACCTGCTCTCCGCCGTGAGCAATCTGAAAGGCACCATCTATGGATTGCTGGCGACGAATGGGCAGGCCAGCTTCAACACCGTGGACTCCGGCAACATCGCAAGCACCCTGAATGGAAAAATGTCGCTGAACCTGAGCGATGGAAAGATTGTTGGGATCGACCTGCTGAACCGGCTGTCGAATGTTGCGAAGTTCAGCACAGGAGTACAGACGCCGGGCAACTTTACCAACATTGCGCGGCTTACCGGCGACTTCAACGTGGTGAATGGCCTGGCGCAGACGAACAATCTGCGAGCGGAGATTCCCGGGGGGACGGTGGCTTCCGACGGAACCGTGAACCTGGTGAACCAGACACTTGCGCTGCACCTTACCGCGGTACTCTCCAAGGAGATGACGCAGCGTGTCGGCGGTACGGGAGTAGGCGGATTCATGAGCACCGCCCTGGCCAACAATAACGGAGAACTGGTGGTCCCGGTGCTGATAACCGGCACCATGCAGAATCCCACGGTAATGCCAGACGTGCAAAAGATGGCGCAGATGAAGCTGCAAAAGCTTTTGCCCACCTCGGGGAATCCGGGAGGCCTCACCAGCGGAATTCTGGGTGCGGTGCTTGGCGGCAAGCAGGGAGGACAACAGCAGGGCGGAATCGGCGGACTGGTAAACGCCATCACCGGGAAGGGCCAGCAGCAACCTCAAGGCAATGCAAACCAGCCAGCAACGCAGAACCAGCAAGAGCAGCAGCAGCCAAAGAATCCGCTGGGTGACGCGCTGAACCAAATCTTCGGAGGAAAAAAGAAGCAGGAACAGCCCGCGAAGTAACCGGCCTTCAACTCATACTAAGCAGGAAGGGGAAACGTTCTCCTGCTCATCGTTCTTCTGCACATCGTTCTCCAGTTCATCGAACTCCTGCTCATCGAGCGTGTCCGGGAACCGGGAGCGACAGGGTTTGTTCCTTGTGATCGCGCAGCAAAACGATTGAAATGGTCTGGCCTGCATTGTGATGCATGAGGCGATTCCAGTCCCCGGAGTTGCCAATGCGATCATCGGCTGCGTGGAGGATCACATCCCCGGCCTTGAATCCGGCGCGATCGGCGCCACTCCCCTTTTCGACGGAGCGAACGAGAACGCCCTGTCCATTCTTCGCCCCGAAGTAGTCGCCAAGCTGCTGCGTAAGGTCTTCCACCATGAGACCGCTACGGCGGGAATACTGAAGCAACGAGAAGGCTGGTATATCCGGATAGCCGCTGGCAGGAGCCGCTTCGGAGCGGACCTCGCGTGATGCTTTCTGGCTGTTTGGATCGCGGGCGGCCAACTGCACGCTAATGGTCACAGGCTGGCCGTTACGGCTGATGCCCAACGAGGCAGTGCTTCCGGAGGGCGTGTCCCGGATAAGAGTTCGCAACTGCTGGGCATTCTCGACGGACGCTCCGTTGAAGGAGAGGATTACATCCTGTTCTTTCAATCCCGCCTTTCCCGCGGGGGCGTCGTGATCGACCATGGTGATCTCGGCGCCCCGCTCCTGATTGAGTTTCAATCCGGCCATGCGGGCGGCGGAGACATCGCGGACGTAAACGCCGATGTAGGAGACAGAGCCGGGGCGGGAGCGCGGAGCTTCCGACTGCGCGGCACATTGAGTGCCGGCAAGCATAACGAGCGCAAAAATGGCTGAATACAACCGCATAACCTTTACCTCAGCGGCTCAACCGCTGCTATACAACTACGTAACGAACGCCTGTTCATTCTAGTGCGCAGCGCGGCGCAGTTCGATGTTCCCCGATATGGTGCTGACCTTCAACATCGGGCCTCCACCGTTGAGCATTCCTTCGGTATAGAGATTCTGGGGGCCCCACTCGGAGCCCTCGGAGTAGACCTTGAGCTCGGAAAATTCGGAGCGGATTCTGTGCCCATTGGCCATCTGTATGCTGCCCTGCACGTTCATTCTGCTTTGCGGGACCAGGAAAACAACGATGTCGCCGATGGAAGTCTCCAGCTCGGACTCGATGCTCGACGAACCCACAAATTCGGCGAGAATGGAGCCTGCCCCGGTTTCCACGCGAGCGCCGCGGGATAACTTGTAGAGCTCAATCGTTCCCGCGCCAGTACTGGCATTGACGGAAGAGTGCGCCTCGCCTACACGGATGCTGCCTCCGAGGGTTTCCAGCAGGGCGGGGCCGGAGACGCGGTGAACTTCGATATTGCCGCCGCCGGAAGAGGCGCGCAATTCACCACCGCAACTGCCGATTTGAATACTGCCGGCACCGGTCTGGAGCAGGGCTGCGCCGGTTGAAGATTCCAGCGCAATGTTGCCTCCCGCGCTCTCGGCGGTGACGCGACCGCTCGCTCCGGCAATGTTGATGGAGCCACCTCCACTACGCACACTCAAGTCCTGGGGAACATTGCTGACGGAAATGTTGCCGCCGCCGGTTTCCGCAACGACCGGGCCGCTAATGCCGGCAAGTTGCAGATTACCGCCACCGCTTGCGACCTCAACGCGCCCTGCAATATTGCGGACGGAGATATTTCCGCCCTCGGTGCTCAGACGGGTCTGCGCGAGGTTTTGCGGAACCTGCAAGAGCACTTCGGCGGCAAACTTCGCGGGAAAACTGCCCTCCCAGAGACCTTCCAGCAGCGCGGTTGAGCCATGAGTGGATGCGGCAACCCGGAACCATTGCAGAATGCGGCGCGCTTCGGCTTCAGAGTTCAGATACACGCGTTTTTTGAAGGTATAAGTTATGTTGGATTGCGATCCTCCCTCAACCTGCACGGAACCGATCTGAGTACGAACGCGGAGCACTTTGGAGAGCGGCAAAGATCCGGTGACCTCCTGGACCCAGGAGTTTCCGTCGCGGTAAATCCTGCCCTGAAGATCGGCGGCCTGATGAGGAGCCTTGGCCGGGCGGGCGGCAACGGGGCCCTGGGCCGACCCGGGAAGCTCCGCCGCCAGAATGGCAAGCGCCAGTACGGCCGCGATCTGTAACTCTCGATTCACAAAAGCTCCTGCAATTCCAACTGCGTTAACTCTCGAACCACTGTTTGTTCCAAAACAGCTTGCTCTAAAACGGCTTGTTGCAAAACAGCTTCTTTCAAAACATCAGGCAATTCCCTTCCCGTCAGTCGATCTCCGGGAGTGCCACCAGGATGCGGTGCGATTGATTCCGGATGAACTCGCTCTTGTCGCCGGAGGAGAGGCGCTCCAGCACATGACGAACGCTGCCATCCACGCGCACGGGTTGTAAAAGATGAATGGCATTGGCACGCACACCCGGGTTGGCGTCGCGCTCCAGGGCCTCGAGCACCGCATCTCGTACCGAGGTGTCCTGCTGCACATAAGGCCCAAGGGCTTCGAGAGCCTTTAGACGCACGCCGGGGTTGCTATCGTAAAGAAGCGCGCTCTTCAGAGCATCCCGTATCGGCTGCTGCTCCGGGTTTTTAGTGAGGAGATCCACTGAATCCATGCGCAGGCCAGAGTTCGTGTTGCTGCGCGCCGCGAAGAGCAGCAATTGCTGGATGCGCTGATCGTTGAGTGCTCCCTCAACCTTCTGCGGCGTAACACTGTCGTATGTAATCTGGACCTGATTGGTCCCGGGCTGCTGAGTAATGGAACGGATACCAGAGATGGAGGCTTCCGCCGGGGCGGTTGCAGGGGCGCCCTCAATCGAAGGAGTATTGGTATTGGAGGCGATGCGCCATACCGTTCCCGCGCCTCCGGCAAAGCCGATCATGAGAAGCGCAGCGGCCAATGCCGGGGAGAAGCGAAGCTGCCGCAGCCAGCTCATGGGATCGAGCAGCCGCCAGCCGTGCTGCTGTGCGGCGCCATCGAGAGCCTCTTCCAGCCGCATGCGCGAGGCAGCCAGCAGGCTGGGGGAGGGCTCGACGCGAGGTTCAGCAGACATGATCTCCTGGAAAGATTCCAGCGCCTGCAATTCGCCGGCACATCCGGAACAGCGGTCCACGTGCTGCCGCAGCTCGTAATGAAGATCGTCGGGCAACTCGTGGTACACGTAGAGCGTCAGGTTCGACTTGACCCAGTCACAATTCATAAATAGTTTCCTGTGCCGCGCGCGGCATGCTTTCCAGATTCGATTCGGCAATCCCGCTCAGCATTTTCATTTCATCTCCGCCAGCGCCTGGCGCAATTTCTGTGTGGCCCGGAAGAGAGTGTTTTTGGCCGTCTCCTCCGTGGTATTGAGCATCTCTCCAATCGTGCGCAGCTTCAGGCCCTGATAGTGCTTGAGCTCGAAGACGATGCGCTCGCGTTCGGAGAGCCGTTGCAAGGCTCCGTTGATTCTCGCTCCCAGCTCGCGGCGCATGAGGTCGCGCTCGGGATCGGCTCCAGAGCGGACATCAGGCACCTGATCGAGAAGATTGACCTCCTCACCACTACTGCTGGTGATTACCGGTGACTCCTCCTTGCGGACCTGGCGCTTGCGAAGGTGATCGAGACAGATGTTGGTAACGATGCGGTAAAGCCATGTATAGAACGAGCATTCAAAACGAAACCTTCCGATATTGCGGTAGGCCTTGAGAAAAGCCTCCTGATAAACATCCTGCGCATCCTGCGGGGAGCCCGTGAGGTGCAGGGCCAGGCGGAGAACGGCATGATCGTATTGACGGACCAGCTCCTCGAACGCGGCGCGGTCGCCCTGCTGCGCCGCGCGGATGAGAGCGGTGTCGTCGATACGGCGGGCATTGCTGCCAGCTGTCTGTTCCCGATGAATAGCCACCCGTTCCCGCGAAGCGCCGTTGAAGCCGGGATAAACCAGGCTGGCTGCTCCGCTTGCATCCTCCCTAACGCCGGGCCCAGGTTCGCCTGCCTGTAAAACCGCAACCGAAGCAAGAACCGGTGACACCAGCGGCAATTCGCTGCCGGATTGGGGTGCGCGAAATCTCGACGGGGAGTCAGCGCAGACCGAACCCAGCCCGACCGAGATTGTAACTGTATTCGTCGACATGAGCCTCTGTTCACCCTTGCCCCGGAGCAGGATCGCCGTCGCTGACCGGGACAAAGCGTCGAGAAGGCTGATTCCGCCGGAGACAGCAACACGCCGGAAGTAATGTTTTCAGTAGATTGGACGGGTGGAAGGCGGAACGGTTAGCAAGGAAGGTGAATAGAAGGGGGCTGAGACAGGAGGCCGATAGCGATCTGCCCAGATTGCGGGCTCATGGGGGGCGGCAAGCCTATGAGGGTATTCGGTTAGGGCCTCAAAGAGGCCCTAACCCTAAGATTTACTTATTCTTCCGCGGCCTGCTTCAACACGGTGAGCTTAATGCTGGCAACGACCTCCCGGAACAGGCGAACCGGGATGCTGTGCTCGCCCAGGGTGCGGATGGGCTCTTCCAGTTGGATCTTGCGGCGGTCAATGGTGAAGCCCTTTTTCTCTAGTTCGGCGGCTATGTCGCTCGATGTAACCGAGCCGAAGAGCTGATCGTTTTCACCAGAGAGGCGGTGCAGGCTGAGGCTTACGCCCTCAATCTGCTTCGCCAGCGCCTGAGCTTCCGACTGATCGCGCTGTACGCGGCGGACTGCCGCCGACTTCATCTGATCAATCACGGCCTTATTGGCGGGCGTGGCTTCGATGGCCAGCTTGCGGGGAAGCAGAAAATTCCGGCCATAACCCTCGGCTACTTTTACCACGTCGCCACGCGAACCCAGCTTGGCTACATCTTCCTTCAGAATGATTTCCATAAAAACTCCGATTTCAAATTGCGCCCCGGAGACTCCCTCCCTCACCGGCGGTTGGGCCGGGAAGCGGGAGCATGCGGGGGCATAAGTTCAGATTCGTGCCGCGAACGGCAACAGAGCGATATTGCGAGCCTGCTTGATGGCAACCGACACCCGGCGCTGATGCGGAGTGCAGACGCCGGTGAGGCGGCGAGGCACGATCTTGCCGCTCTCCGCCACGAACTGCGACAGCAGGCGCACATCCTTGTAATTGATGGAGTCGATCTTCTCCACGCAGAACTTGCATACTTTCTTGCGGCGGAAGTACTTGCGGCCACCCTCGCGGCCACCTCCAGCCGGGCGTGGGGACCTCGGTCCCGACGGCCCTCTGGATCCTCCGGAATCGCCGCCGGAGGGTCCGGATCTTGTCATTTCGTCAGCCATGTTTGCTCCTCATTCTCAAATGAAACTGTTACTTCGAAATTGTCTGTACCTGCCGTGCTTTCGAGTCGCCGTTTACGGCGATCTCTTTTGGCGATCACTTTTTGGTGATCAAGCGCCAACGGGCGCGGGCTCAGCGCCAGCTTCGGCCGTGGGCTCAGCGGGGGGCGCGGTTACTGGCGCGGGGGCCGGTCTCCTCACCTTGGCTGCACGAAGCGCCTTGACCTTATCGAGGCGCTTGGTCTCGAGGTCGGAGCGGACGGTGATGAATTTGATCACCGGCTCGGCGACCCGGAGGCGGCGTTCCACTTCCTTCATGACCTCGCCCGCCCCTTCCAGTGTGAAAAGGACGTAAATGCCGTCGCGGAACTTGCGGACGACATAAGCCAGACGGCGCCTTCCCATGCGCTCGACATTCTTCACCACGCCACCAGCTCCGGCGATTTGGGTTTCGAGGGTTGAGACAAGCTTGTCCAGATCATCGTCCGTGATATCGGGCCGTACAATGAACATCAACTCGTAAGCACGTTGCATTCTTCTTCTCCAAGCTCAAGCCGTTGGGTCCAGCCAGAACCGCGTTCCAGCGCGCTCAGTCTTTGAGGCGCTGATTGAATCGGTTCATGGCGGCCGGTGGGCCGTCACTAAAAATTGCTTCCACTGCATCCGCGGCGGTGTCGAGCACCTCATCCACGGCTTCAAACTGCGGCTTGCGAATCTGCGACAACACAAACTGCGCGCCATCGCGAACCGGAAATTCCGGTCCGATTCCCAAGCGGATGCGCAGGAACTCCTGCGTTCCCAGCGCTCCGATAACTGACTCCAGGCCGTTATGCCCAGCGGAGCCACCGCGCTCCCGAATCCGGAGGCTCCCGAAGGGAATATCCAGTTCGTCGTACACCACCACCAGACCGGACTGCGGTTCGATTTCGAATTCCGCAACCAGCTCGCGAACCGCCAGACCGCTCAGGTTCATGAAGGTTTCCGGCTTGGCCAGAATCACCTCCTGCGAGGCGGCAACCACCTTGCCGGTTAACGCCCGGCAGCGCCGGTTGTCCACGCGCACGCCGTGACGTTCGGCGATGCGGTCGACTGCAAGAAAACCGAGGTTGTGCCAGGTGAACTGGTATTCGATGCCCGGATTGCCGAGCCCGACGACCAACTTCATTATTTCTTCTCGGGTGCGGCAGTTCCTTCCTCGTCCTGCTTGCCCTTCTTGATAACCTCGGGCTCGGCTGCCGCGCCAGCTTCGGCGGCGGCGGCATCGGGGGTTGCCTCCACGACTTCCTTCACGGTCACGATGTGCGCTACCACCTGATTACCATCGGACAACAGGCGGAGACGGCCCTCATTATTCGAGAGGTCGGCGACACGCAGAACCTGATTGAAGAGCAAACCGCTGACATCGGCATCGATGTGGCTGGGGATGTCGGCGGGCAGGCACTCCAACTCAACCTCGCGCAGCACCTGTTCCATGATGCCGCCCTGCTGCTTCACGCCCGGCGCTTCACCCTTCAGGTGAATCGGAACCTTCACGCGCAGAAGCTGATCCATGGCGATGCGCTTGAGGTCGATATGCAACAGAGAGCCTTTGAGGGGCTCATACTGCCAATCGACGATCATAGCCTTGGTGCGCTCGCCTTCGAGTTGCAGGTCCAGAATGGTGTTGTGGCCGGTTTCCGAGTGCAGGATACGGGTAATTTGCTTCGGGTCGAGCGCCACGGTCACAGGCTCCTTGCGCGCGCCATAGACGACTGCGGGCAGCTGTCCGGCGCGGCGGGCGCGGCGGGCAACATTCTTGCCGTCGGCCTGGCGCGGTTTTGCTTCGATCACGTTGCTTTCTGTCTTCGCCATAAGTTCAATCCTCTTTAATTACGCATTCAGTTGCGTGGCACGGGGGCATGATGCATGGAGCACGCAGGCCGGTTCCGCACAGCAAAATTTCGAACTACAATCCCAAAATTCCTTCGTTAATCCTTTATGTTTCGAGTCCGAAGAGCCGGCTGACGGAAGTCTCCTCGTGAATCGACTCGATGGCGCGGGCGACAAGGCCGGCAATGGAAAGCACCTTAATCTTGGGCTCGCGCCGCGCTTCGGCGCTGAGCGGAATTGTGTTGGTGACCACGACCTGCTCCAGCACCGAGCTGGAAAGTCTCTCAATGGCACGCCCGGAAAGTACGGCGTGCGTAGCGCAGGCATAGACACGAGCTGCGCCGCTCTTGCTGAGAGCATCGGCGGTTTTGACGAGCGTACCCGCAGTATCGATGATGTCGTCGAGTATCAGGCAGGTGCGGCCGTTCACGTCGCCGATGACGTTCATGACTTCGGTGACGTCCATATCCACACGGCGCTTATCGACGATGGCCAGCGCGGAATCCATTTTCTTGGCGAAGAAGCGG
This sequence comes from Terriglobales bacterium, assembly GCA_035548935.1. Taxonomy (GTDB): domain Bacteria; phylum Acidobacteriota; class Terriglobia; order Terriglobales; family Acidobacteriaceae; genus DASZRZ01. The sequence goes on along the minus strand of DASZRZ010000271.1, from coordinate 3,433 downwards.
GCGCGTTCCACACCGCCGGCATCCGGCGAGACAACCGTAAGATCGGGCAGTTCCAGCTTGCGGAAGTAATCGACCAGCACGGGCGAAGCGAACAGATGGTCCACCGGGATGTTGAAAAAACCCTGCAACTGGGAAGCGTGCAGATCGACGACCAGGGCGCGGTCGGCGCCGGCGGTGGTAAGCAGGTCAGCGACGAGCTTGGCGGAAATCGGACTGCGCGGCTTATCTTTACGATCCTGCCGGGCATATCCGAAATACGGGATGACCGGCGTAATACGGCGCGCGGAGGCGCGCTTGAGCGCGTCGATCATCAGCAGCAGTTCCATCAGGTGCATATCCACCGGATGACAGGTAGGCTGGAGGACAAAGACATCCTTGCCACGCACGTTTTCCAGCAGCTGCACGTACACCTCTCCATCGGAGAAGCGAGTGACCTGTGCCTGCCCGCGATCGGTGCCGAGGAAGCGGCAGACTTCGTCTGCCAGCGCCGGATTCGCCGTGCCACAGAAGATCTTCAATTTCTCGTCGATCCTGCGCTGGGGCTTGCGCTCGTGTTTGGTTTGAACCTTCTTGTCGTCAACTTTTTCCGTGGCAGTCGCTACAGTCGCCATTGCATCTCTCCCCGCTGAGGGCGGTACTTCAGTGGGATGAACTGCTTCGCCGGGCTTATTTTCCACGTGCATCATTTATTAAAACCAGTATTGAAACCAGTGATGAAGCCAATGATAGAAACCAGTTATTGAAACCAGTTATTGAAATCAAATGCTGCTTTGCAAAACCCCGAGCGCTCACCAAAACAGTCAAAACGCGTGCAAAATCCCAAGGACTTCTGGCTGGGCGGCTAGGATTCGAACCTAGACAAAGTGCTCCAAAGGCACTTGACCTACCATTAGTCGACCGCCCAACACGACCGCAGCACTAGCCGGTCGTAAAGTTGCGTCCGTACTCTTCGCGTCCTACAGTACGCGAGACTGCGGCTTTGAAGCCGCGCCGGTTCAGGACAGTGGCTGCCGCAAGGGACTCCGGGGCGGAAGGAAACACGCCATACAGGGTCGACCCCGATCCAGAGAGAGACGCATAGAAAGCGCCCTCCTGATACAGCAAACGCTTAACCTCAGACAGTTCGGGATATTCAGGGAAAACAACTTGTTCGAAGTCGTTTTCAATCCCGGTACGGACGAAGTCGAGAAGCGGTTGCGCCGATTCCGCGCTGCCCTCAACCCGGTCCCCGCCACGTGCGAGGACACCGGAGGCTATACCTCCCAACCAGCGATCGATTGCATGGTTGAACTCCGAGATTCTACCCGAGGCCGGGTTAGGCGTCAATTTTACTTGTGGGAGGTCCTTTCCGGGAGAGGACTGAAGGCGGTCCCATGCGGCAAAGGCGGCTGGGGTGGAGACGCCAGTCTGCGGGGTAACCACGACGAGATCCCAGGGGGGCAGGTCGGGAAGAGGTTGAATCAGCTCTCCGCGTCCGGTGCCGAGGGTAGTGCCCCCCAGGAGAAAGAGCGGCAGGTCGGAGCCAACGCTGGCGGCGATCTCCTGGCGGCTGGCGGGGGGAAGGGTGCGTCCGGCAAGCTGCTCGATGGCAAACAGGCAGGCAATGGCATTCGACGAGGCCGCCCCCATGCCTCCCTGGAGCGGAAGATGTTTTTCAATCTCGATGATAACGCGCTGGCGCAGATTCAAAGAGGCGGCAACCCGTTCCGCCACCCGCCAGCAGGTGTTGCCCTCGCCCGTGGGGACATCCGGATTGGCGCAGCGGATTTCAATGCCCGTGCCTTCCACCAGTTCGACGCGAATCCTGTCGTGCAAAGCGATGGTCCGATAGATGGTGAAGAGGCCGTGGAAGCCATCGGGCCGGAGCGGACCGATGCGTAGTCCGAAGTTGATTTTGGCGTAGGAACGAAGAGCCACGGACATGGGGAGAAGATTGTAAATCAAGGGGAGAACCATCCTGGATTGTCGATTCCAGATAAGGATTACACCGCTTTCGCCATCTTCACGGGGGAAAAACTCTAAACCCTGCCGGGGGACCGCGCTGATACGATAGATTCGTGCCTCCGCTGCTGGATGTCCGCAATCTGAGCGTGCGTTTCCCGAGTGGCCCGGCTTCGCGCGGCGGCGGTGAGCCCTCCTTTCTGACTGCGGTGCGCGAGGTTAGCTTCCGCATCGATGCGGGACAGGTTCTCGGGCTGGTAGGGGAGTCGGGCTCGGGCAAGTCGGTTACTTCGATGGCGATCATGCGCCTGCTGCCAAGAACGGCAAAGATCGAAGGCGAAATATGGTTTGGAGGCGCGGACCTTCTACTCGCCAGAGAAGACGCCATGCGCGGGATGCGGGGTGCGCGCATCGGAATGATTTTCCAAGAGCCGATGACGGCGCTGAATCCGGTCATGCGGGTGGGAGACCAGGTGGCTGAGGGCGTACTGGCACACGCTCATCTCAACTCCCACAATACGAGCAAAGCCGAGGCATGGAATCGGGCGGTGGAGGCACTGCGGGAGGTGCGGATTGCGGAACCGGAACGGCGGGCAAGGGATTATCCTCACCAGCTTTCGGGCGGCATGCGCCAGAGGGTAATGATCGCCATGGCGATTGTGAATCGTCCCGAGCTGCTGATTGCCGATGAGCCAACGACGGCGCTGGATGTGACCATCCAGGCGCAAATCCTGGAATTACTGGCGGAGTTGCGCGAGAAGTTTGGACTGGCGATGCTGCTGATTTCGCATGATCTGGCGGTGGTGTCGAAGGTGGCGGATCATGCCGCGATCCTGTATGCCGGCAGCGTGGTGGAGATGGGCAGCGCGAGGGATATCTTTACTTCTCCGCGGCATCCCTACACACAAGGACTGCTGCACTCGGTACCGACCCTGCAAACTGACCGGCGGCAACCGCTGGCCACGATTGAGGGTTCTGTTCCGGGATTGACGGCGCTTCCACGCGGCTGCGCCTTCGAGCCACGCTGCCATGCGCGGATTGGGGAGTGTGCCGTGACCCGTCCCGCACTGGTAGAGGTTGCACCGGGACACCAAGCGCGCTGCCCTGTAGTCAATGCCAGCATTGCAACAGTGAGGTGAGAGATCGAACAACCTGGCGGGAAAACACAGAACTCTAGGCGCGCCGATCCGCTGGGGCGGATTATGCTTGTCCTCAACCTGTGGGTACTGTTGCTGGTGGTGGCGGTGCTGAACGGTTATGTGCGCGAGGTCCACGTGGCTCCATACTTCGGGGAGTGGGCAGCACAATGGTACGGAGTGGTGGTGGTGTGCGGCGTGATCTGGCTGGCGGCAGCGTATTATGCTCGCGGCACCCGGGGAGCCCGGTGGGGCAGATGGGCGGCAATCGCGGCTGTTCTATGGGTGGTGCTTACCGTGGGTTTTGAATTTCTGTTCGGACATTACGTTCAGGGAGCACCGTGGAACGAGTTGCT
>DASZRZ010000270.1:0-2730 GCA_035548935.1 Terriglobales bacterium | reverse complement strand
GAATTCGCTGTTCACGTCGATCTTGCCCGAGCCGGAAACCACGCTCATTATGCCGTCGAAAACCATCCGTCCAGAACCATCCAAATTGAAGTCCCGGTAGAGCATGTCCTTGATGAACTGCCCGCTTTCGGATACTCCGAGAGCGAGCACGGCCTTGAAGGGAGCCGCACCGCGGATGGGATTCGGCTGCCCGGTGGAATCACGCTCGGCGTGGCGAAGGAACGACACGAAATCCCGGACCGACGCGTAGGCAATCCCCTCCACAACGGGTTCGGTGGCGGGATAAATAAATTCGTAAAGCGCTCCGGTGTCGAAGCCTTCCGCGGCCTTGATGCGGATGTGCCTGGCATCGGTGTAGTCCCAACTGCTCGCGGGCAGTGGCTTGCGTTTGTCTTCCTCGCGCTCGCGGACGGTGAGCGTGGCGGCGGCTTTATCCATGGTGGCAGCGGGATAAACCAGAAGCTTGGTGATGGAAGGGCCTGGGCGGTCGGTAATCTCTTCGAAGCTGGTGCCGGTGATGGGCTTGCCGTCCCTCTTCGCTATGGGGAAATTCGCCTTCAACAATCCGGGGGTGGAAAGAACTTCGTCGGAGCGCTCCCCTTCCCATCCGCTCCAGGCAACGGTGTAGCCGCGCTTCATGATAAATGCCGTGGCCGGATCGTTCACCGCCGCGGGTCCGGTGCGGCTAAAGGCGCTGAGATTCAGGTCAGACAATGCCTTTTCATGCCCACGATTGATCACATCGTAGATAAGCCGCCCATTCCCCTTGTTGATGTCCACCGGCTTCAGAATGGTGACTTCCACGCTGTATTCCACGTGCCCCTTGGCGTTGACGGGAGCATGCTGCAAGTTGACGATTCCGGCGTTCATGGCAGCCTTGGGATCGAGCTCTCCATAGGCCGTTCCAATCAGCATCTCGTAGGGCCCGGCGCTGCCAAACGATGCGCCCCCAAAGGCCGGATGGCGCTCGGAAATCACCACTCGCGTAATGCCAACTCCCGCCACGGGCTTGGTTTGCCCATTCACATACTTCAACGCGATGAACCATCCGAACAGCACGATTCCGGCGGTTAGAGCGACAATCTTCTTCATGGTTTTCTCCATGTTGGCTTTCCCTGAAAGTCAAAAAAGAAGCGGGACATCCCACCCGCAAGTGGGGGACTTTATATCCTTCACCGCGGCGCTGTCTATGGATTACCTGCCCGGAATTACCTGCCCCGCGCGCCGGAAATTTTTGACCTTTTATGGGTGTGGCTGAGATTCCGAGATTGGATGGCTCCGAAGCTGCGGAAGAGTTCGGGGTTTTGGCTTCTACGGTCGAACCTGACACGCATGGTCTGGCGGATGTCCGTCCGCCATGCCAGCAGGAGATTACCGGCAGCAACTCAGCGGTAGGCCCGGCCATAGGCAAACACGCTCAGCGAGAAAGCCGTAAGAAAGGTTACAGCCGATCCGATCATGAAATTGCTGTCGCTGGGATACTGGGCCATTTCCATCAGCAAGCCGATAATCAGGGCGCTGAACGAAACAACCGCGGTAAAGAGGGTAAAGGCTAGAAACAGAGTTGCGTTCAAAGCTTGACCTCCATTGATGGAAATCAAGGTAACGCATAAGCCGAGCAGGATTTTATGGGTTTAGGGGTGCAGGACTAGAGGCTGAAGGCCAAAACGGGCATCTTCCGTTTTTGGAAAAGGCGTATCCCGACGGAGCACCAGGCGGAATCCATCGTCCCGCCTGCGCACGGCATACGACTCAGGCAATTCCCTGATCGTAGATTCCATCGGCACAGCCGTTGGCGAAGTAGAGCTTGGGCGCATCCGCCACCGGTTCCAATTTGCCGGAACATATAAGGAGACGCAGTTCTTCCGTACCAAGTGGACGCCCCAACCGCTGCTCCCACTCACGAAGCTCCGGAGACAAAGCCAACGAGTTCAACATTCCTGGTAGTAGCATGGCAAACTTACTAATGCAGTTGCAGTGCCACTGTTTTACGAGGCTGGGGGGGCGCTGCGGAATCAAACATTAAGTCTATTATTATCATAAATATAGACACGATAAAACATTTCCGGCTCATGCACTCGGCGCCGCTTCTTCCGTGGCAGATTGACAATCGGCGTCACTCGCTGGGCCATGAATTGTCGATCAAATCCGGGTAGATGTGCAATCCGTGGATGCGGTATTGCCCAAAAGTGGTTTGTCCGCGATAATCTCTCCCTAATCGATTGTTAATCTTTCAGCATCGGACAGGTCGATGACACAGGAATATTCACAGACAACACAGGAATATCCGCAAAGGATCTGGTTCAATCCTCCCAAGTTCTGGCGTGCCACTCAGGGAATGAGCAAGGAAGAAGTGGACCGCATCATGGACCGTGTCTGGACCCTCGCCGAGCGGCATGACTTCGCCGGGCTGGGCCAGTTCAACTTCATTCATATTGGAAGCCGCTAAGTTTGGCGGGAGCCTGCCCCAGGGCCGGATTCCCTTCCCCAATCGATCCGGCGGCACCGGTTACGCAGGGCCCTATACGCTCCTTAGCCAAGGCCCTAGGGCTTGAGTCCCATGGCAAGCGCGGGATTCGTCTTGGCCATGCGGTTGATATCGGCCACTGAGAAGCCCTCCTTCTGCAACGCCGTCATAAAATCCAGCATAGCCTGCGGATGCATCGGGTAGTCTCCATGGACTGAGCCGAAATCCGAGGAAAGAATGCAGAACTCCGGCCCTATCTTGCG
>DASZRZ010000269.1:0-4433 GCA_035548935.1 Terriglobales bacterium | reverse complement strand
GAATTCGACGCGGGGACACCATCTAACGCCGTGGCGCAGCCCCTATCTGCGCTGGAGAATTGAAACCTACACCGGGTTGAAGATGAACCAGATCGGATTCATGGAGTTCTGGGGGTTCTTGTGGCACGAACGCGCGGAGCTTTTGCGTTTCCTGAAGTGGACGGCGGAGATGGAAAACTACGCACGGGCGAAGCCCCGCAATCCCTGACCGGCCTTGTCTTCGGTGTGTTGATTTAAGCCGTTGATTTAAGCCTGGGGATTCTGCCCGGGTTCCAGCATGATCTCCACTTCAGCGCCCTTGCCCACACCCAGCAGCATTGCTGCTGAGCTGCGATTGCAGGATATTTCCAGAAAGCCCATGCTGCCCATAATGGCGAATACCTCGCCGGGGACACACTCCGCATAGGCAGATACCATTTTGTTGACCACGCCTTTCCCCACGCGGATGGTGAATGGAGCCCCACTGGCGTTCAACAGTTGAGGCACGTCTTCCGGAGTGAAGTTGGTAACAAGATTTCCAAACTTGTCGGCGCGAAGAACCACTCCTTTGAGGATGTTGCCCGCGGCCTTGGGGCGGGGAGCGGCGAAGCGCACAAAGTCGGTAATTTCATCTCCGAATTTGGCGAACTCAACCCCCTTGCTCAAGTGGCCTGCCACGGACGAAAAAATATCGCGGCCATGGAATGTCTGGCTCACGGGCTGCAGGAAATAGTGTTCGGCTGTGATATGGCGGGCGCTGATGCGCTCTGCCTGATCGTAGACCAGCGAGAGTACGCCATTGTCCGGCGCCACGAACGCATGCCGCCCGGTGGAAACGAGCAAGGGACGGCGGCTGGTTCCTACGCCGGGGTCCACCACCACAATATGGATTGTGTTGGCAGGAAAGTGCTCATAGGCCTGGGAGATGGTAAGGGCTGCATCCAGTACATCGAAAGACTGCACGCTGTGGGAGATATCCACGATGGTCGCATCGGGATTAATGCCAAGGATGACGCCCTTCATCGCACCGGCGTAATGATCGCCGAGGCCGAAATCGGTGGTCAGGCTGATGATTCGTTGTGACACAAGACTCCTTGCGGATAACGGCTCCCGCCGCGGCTCACCTGCTGATGCCTTTCGCCGGCATCAGGTTTGCATCCGAAAATCCACTACTCGGGCCGAAGTTAGCCTTTCGTCACGGCAGAAGTCAATAACCGGGGCGTTCCCTTGAGGATCACCCGTTCAGGAGTGGAACCGTGCCAGTTCACGTAAATTGAGGAAATCGGTAGAATCAGGCATCAAGGCGGACATCCGGAGGGTTCCGGGTTTCATGGGCACCGCAACAGGAGCGCCGCCAAGGGGAACTGCCTGAATTTGCAACTTATCTTCGCCAGTCTGGTAGCGCCACGGGGCTTGGGGCACTACATTCAGACCCACTACATGGACCGGACCTTCCGGGGTCTATACCAGACAAACGCCTTCGATCTGGCGCTGCTGATTCCCTATTTTATTGTCCTGATCCTTCTGGCTTCGTATGGGGTTCACCGTTACGTTCTGGTCTATCTGTATTACAAGCACCGCAAAAACCGGGTGGTCGAAGCCCCCGGAAAGTTCGAGGAACTGCCCCGGATTACCGTTCAACTGCCCATCTACAACGAGCAGTTCGTGGTGGAACGGCTGATCGATTCCATCTGCCGCCTGCAATATCCGCGCGAAAAGCTGCAAATCCAGTTGCTGGATGACTCCACTGACGAGACGGTCGCGGTGGCGCGCAGCCTGGTCGAGCGCTATGCGGCCATGGGAAACCCCATCAGCTATCACCACCGTACGAACCGGGAGGGATTCAAAGCGGGCGCTTTGGAAGAGGGGCTGAAGACGGCCAGCGGAGAGTTTATCGCCATCTTCGACGCCGACTTTGTTCCGCCGGAAGATTTTCTGTTGCGCACCATCCATCACTTTACGGACCCCGCGATCGGGATGGTGCAGACCCGCTGGACTCACATCAACCGCAGCTATTCTTTCCTGACGGAGGTCGAGGCAATCCTGCTCGACGGGCATTTTGTGCTGGAACATGGGGGCCGCTCGCGCACAGGGGTGTTCTTTAACTTTAACGGCACCGCCGGCCTTTGGCGGAGAATGGCAATTGAAGAGGCCGGGGGATGGGAGCACGACACCCTTACGGAAGATACCGACCTCTCCTACCGCGCCCAACTGAAGGGCTGGCGCTTCGTCTATTTGCAGGACGTGGAGTGCCCGGCAGAGCTGCCGGTGGAGATGACCGCCTTCAAAACACAGCAGGCGCGCTGGGCCAAGGGGCTGATCCAGACTTCGATCAAAATCCTGCCCAGGGTATTGCGCAGCGATGTGCCCTTCAAGGTAAAGCTGGAGGCGTGGTACCACCTGACGGCAAACATCAGTTACCCGCTCATGATCGTGCTTTCCGTGTTGCTGATGCCGGCCATGATTATCCGTTTCTATCAGGGCTGGTTCCAGATGTTGTATATCGACGTGCCGCTGTTTATCGCGTCCACTTTTTCGGTTTCCAGTTTTTACCTGGTGTCGCAGAAAGAACTTTATCCGCGCCGGTGGCTGCGTACTTTCCTGTATCTTCCCTTCCTGATGGCGCTCGGCATTGGGCTGACGGTGAGCAACGCCAAGGTTGTGATTGAGGCGCTGTTGGGAAGGAAGTCGGCCTTCGCCCGCACCCCCAAATACCGCGTGGAATCGAAGAAGGACCGGGTACGCTCCTCCAAGTACCGGAAGAGCCTGGGATGGATTCCATGGGTGGAGCTGGCGATTGGAGCCTACTTCGCTCTGACCGTGGACTACGCCATCACCAATGAAAATTACATTACCGTGCCCTTCCTTTGCCTGTTCGTCCTCGGGTACTGGTACACAGGACTGATGTCGCTGCTACAGGGGAGCATGGGGCGTCTGCTTTCCGGGCGCGACTCCCAGGAGCCGCAAACCTCCAAGCCTTACGCCGTGGGGGTTTAAAGCGTTAAGAGGTTTGAGGTGGGAAGGGGTTCGAAGCGTGATGAATACCGGCCCGCGTCGAGTGCCCGGAGGATGGGAGGTCACGTTGCGGAAATGGATTCTGGCTGCCTTGATCGTTCTTCCGGCCCTCTGTGCCGGAGGCCTTGAGAGGCAGCCCAACCCTGACTACCGCGCCCGCCGTGAGGCGCTGGCTCAAAAGGCCGGCGGCAGCGGCGTGGTAATCGTCTTTGCCGCCGTCGAAGAAGCAGGCGGGCTGGACCCCTACCATCAGGATGAGAGCTACTTCTACCTGACGGGGCTGACCGATCCCGGGGGCGCCGTCTTGATCGCCGGGGCAAACGGGAGCCGTCCTTATACCGAGATGATCTTCCTCCCGGCGCGCAATGGCACCGAGGAGCGCTGGACGGGTCCGAAGCTGGGGCCTGACTCGCCAGACCGGGTGCAGCGCACGGGATTCGACCACATACTGCCACTCGACCGTTTACCGGAAGAGCTGCGCCGGGTGATCCCCCAACCTTCGGCCAAAACCCTGAGTTCGGCGGGCGCGGACACGCGCTCGGTGCTTTACACCAATCAAACGCAAACGTCCGCCTCAATGTCGTGGCTGGCGCGCACCAATTCTCTCGGAGCTGCATCCACGGAAGACGTACTGCCCATGCTGACCAGCCTGCGGATGGTGAAAGACAGCGGAGAGATGGAACTCATCGCCAAAGCCACATCGGCCTCAATGGCGGCTCATGCGGCGGCCATGAAAGCCATGAAACCGGGGATTACCGAGCGGGAAATCTCAGGGCTCATGCAGTTCGAATTCATGAAGCGGGGCTGCGAAGGTCCGGGATACACGCCGATTGTGGGTTCGGGACTCAACTCTACAGTGCTGCACTATTCGGAGAACTCCGGAACGATTAATGCCGGGGATGTTGTGGTGATCGACGTAGGCGGGCAGTACTCCGGCTACATCACGGACATCACCCGAACGCTGCCCGCGACGGGGAAATTTTCCGCGCGGCAGCGCGAAATCTACGACATCGTAATGGGGGCGCAGCAGGCCGCAATGGATGCCTTCCGCGCTGGAGTCTCTTCGCTGGGCCGCGATGGGCAGGCTTCGCTCTACCAGGCCGCCTATGACTACATCAACACCCACGGCAAAGACCGCCACGGAAAGCCGCTCGGACAGTACTTTATTCATGGCCTGGGGCACCATGTGGGCCTGAACGTCCATGACCCCGCCGAAGCCAACCGCAAGCTCGATAAAGGCATGGTTTTTACCATCGAGCCCGGAATTTACCTCCCCGAGGAGAAGATTGGGGTGCGGATTGAGGATATGTTCCGGGTGGACGCGGAGGGCAAACTGGTCCACATGACAGCGGGGCTCCCGCGGACGGCGGACGAGGTGGAAAGGGCCATGGCGGAAAAGTAACCGGCCAGCCGGGTGGAATGGACCTTGGTAAGGCTCC
>DASZRZ010000268.1:0-2109 GCA_035548935.1 Terriglobales bacterium | reverse complement strand
TGTTCAGCTTCGTGCTGATCTTTGTGGGGCTCTACATCCGAAGCGGAATTCTGGAAACGCCCGTGTTCGCGCAGTTGAAGGCGGAAGGCCGGATCGAGAAGGCTCCGGTTGTCGAGGTACTGCGGCGCAACTGGCGGCAGGTGATTCTGACGGCGCTGCTTCGCACCAGCCAGCAGACACCGTTTTATGTCTTCACAACCTACGTGCTTTCCTATGGCACGCAGACTCTTGGGCTGGCACGCGGCCGCGTGCTGAACCTGGTAATGCTTGCGGCCACGATCTCGCTGGTGACGGTGCCGCTCTCTGGCTACCTGTCCGACATATTCGGACGCCGCCGCATTACGGCCATCGGATGCGCGCTGATGATTCCGTGGCCATTCGTATACTTCGCCTTGCTCGATAGCGGCAGCGGGGTACTGATCTCGCTGGCGATTCTCTTGTCGCTACCGGTTCACGACTTGCAATATGGCCCCCAGGCGGCATTCATTTCGGAGACGTTTCCCGCCAACCTGCGCTACAGTGGATCTTCGCTGGGATATCAGTTGGCATCACTCACCGCCGGTGGCCCGGCTCCCATCATTGCGCTGACGCTCTACCGCAAGTTCGGGACATCCAGCGCCGTGGCCGCTTATCTCTCTATAACCGGAATTATCAGCCTGATCAGCATCGGATTCCTGAAAAAGCCTTATGAAGAGGCAGCTTCTGCCATTCCTGCTTCCCCTTATAAAGACCAGGTTTGAGACGGGATATGGGGGCTTGTGCTAAATTGTCCCTCGGCACCACGCCCAGTTACCACGGTCCCAGCTACCACCTTATGGTAGGTTTACGGGGTACTGGCCTAAAAGTGGTGTTGCACTAAAGAGCGGCTAGATGTAAAGTGCCGCCGTCATTACGACTTGCCTTTTGGGCCGCCGCGAAGTGCTGAATGGGTGGTCTTAATCCAGGTTGCAGATGATACTGAATTTCTTAAACCGGCGTAGTACAGACCGGTAGCAAACCCGATTTTCCAAATCAGGATTGAGGTGGACCATGGCAGCGAGCATTTCCAAACTCCAGCGGAGTTGTGTATTCACACTTAGTTGTTTTTGCTTAACATTTCTATTGTTCCTGTCGGCTCCAGCAGCCCTGGGCCAGACAGCTTCAACCGGAGCTCTCACAGGAACAGTCAAAGACTCCTCCGGTGCAGTGGTCCCCGGCGCGACTGTGACTGTCACCAGTATCGGAACCAGCCAGGCGCGTACCAGCGTTACCAGTTCGAGCGGAACCTACCGTTTTGGGTTCCTGCCTCCTGGCACCTACAAGCTCAAGTTTGAAGCTGCAGGTTTCAGTACCTCAGAGGTTCCCTCGGTCAGCATCAACGTCACCGAAACGCCTGTCTTCGATCAAACCCTCACGGTCGGTTCCCAGACGCAAGAGGTAGAGGTTCGAGCAGAGGCAGAAGCGGTTCAGAGCGCCACGGCCACGGTGGGAACAGTTGTGGATTCCCGGGCCATCACGGCACTTCCGCTGACCGCACGTAATTACACGGCGCTGCTGGGACTTTCCGCAGGCGCAAACGGCGCGGTAACAAATGCCGCCACCCTGGGACGCGGTTCGCAGGACATCGCGGTTAACGGCGGCACTCCAGGACAGAACAACTTCTCGATGGACGGAGTTTCCATCATTAACATCAGCGGACGCGGCGTGGTCGCTGATGCCAATGCCAATCCTGGAATCGGCATCGTAAATCCGGATGCGATTCAGGAGTTCAAAATTCAGACCTCCCAGTTCGACGCGGGCTATGGCCGCAACCCTGGCGCCAACGTCAACGTTGTCACAAAGTCGGGAACCAATCAGTACCATGGGACGGCGTTTGAGTTCTTCCGCAACACGGCGCTCAATGCCAATGACTTTTTCCGCAAGCAGAGTCCTCCTGTGGGAGGCGTGCCGAACAACAGCAAGCAGGTGTTGAACCAGCACCAGTGGGGCGGCACCTTCGGCGGGCCGATCAAAAAGGACAAGCTGTTCTTCTTCGGCTCCTACCAGCAGACCCGGCAGAAGAATGGAATCTCGCCCTACGGCTATTCCACGCCGACACTACCTGGAATACCCAAGGGCGACCGCTCGACA
>DASZRZ010000267.1:0-8650 GCA_035548935.1 Terriglobales bacterium | reverse complement strand
GGGAGCGGTTGGCAATGGAACGGCATACCCGGAATTTACTTTTTCCTATCTTTCCATCTCCGATCCCAACGTCCTGCTCTGGGCGCTGAAGCCGGCGGAGGAAGGCATTGGCGAAGGTGTAATCGCCAGGGTATGGACTGTTGCCTCTGCCGCTACCAACTTCTCGCTTTCGCTCAACGAGTCCATCAGCGCTGCCAACAAGATTACTCATATCGAGAGCAATCTTTCCGCCGCCACAATCACTTCAGGCGCCTTGAGCTCGGCCATTGCGCAGAATCAACTTTTGAGCTTCCGGTTATTTCCCTCTTCGTTGCCTCCGGCGGTGAAGATCATGCCATCCGATGCCCGGCTTACCGAGGCAGGTCGCAGCGGATCCTTTACCGTGACCCGCACAGGAGACGTGTCTCTGCCCCTCTCCGTCACCTACTCAGTGGGTGGCACCGCTACGGCCGATAGCGACTATCAGGCCCTTCCCGGCGTAATTACCATCCCGGCGGGAAGCTCCAGCGCCGTTATTCCCCTCGTACCACTTGCCGATACCATCGGTGAACCCGAGGAGACCATCATTGCGACACTGACCCCCCAATCCGCATACCTGCTGGGCTCGTGGAAGAGCGCCACGGCCTCAATCATCGATGCCAATGGCGGCGGGACAGGTGGTGGCGGGGGAACTGGTGGTGGCGGTGGAACTGGAGGAGGAGGAACGGGCGGGGGAAGCGGCACGCCCGGACCAGTAGCACTCTATCCATTCAGCGAGGGTAGTGGCGGCACATCCGCTGACGCTTCGGGAGCCGGCAATTCCGCGGCTCTTGGCAGCGGCACCAGCTGGACCGTTGGAAAATACGGCAATGCGATCAACTTTAATGGGACAGGCTACGTCTCGGCCGCGGCCAGTTCGAGTCTGGACCTCGGAAGCACGGGGACGATTGAAGCCTGGGTGCAGTTGCGCACCCTGAATCGCTGGAACAGCGTGATCGCCAAAGGTGGCGTGAACAAAAACGAGCTTCACAATTATGCGCTGGAGGTCGATAACCAGAATCGCGCGATGTGCATTCTGGGCAATGGATCGAATTCGATGAGTGTGGTCTCGACCACCAAACTGACCACCGGACGCTTCTATCACCTCGCCTGCACCTGGAACGGCAGTACTCTGCAGCTGTTCATGGATGGCTTACCAGCCGCCTCCGCTACGCAAAGTTTCGCGCCCGTGGCGAGCTCATCTCCTCTGTTTATCGGACAGTTCGGAGGAGACACCGACCGCCTGGACGGCATCATCGACGAAGTACGCATCTACAACATAACTTTGACACAAGCCCAGATTCAGACCGACAGAGACACTCCGATCGGGCAAACCAGCACGCAACCGTCGATAAGCGGCGTTTCGCCATCCTCAGGCCAGCAGTCCCAGACGTTGAACGTATCCATAACGGGAGGCAACTTTACCAGCGGAGCCACGTGTGGGTTCGGCGCGGGGATTACCGTGAATTCGTGCGCGTTCAATTCCGCGACACAGATGACCGCCAACATCAGTATCGCCTCGGCGGCTGCCAGCGGCTCCCGCACGGTCACCGTAACCAATCCGGACACACAAAGCGCAAGCCTCACGAATGCATTCACGGTGAACACGCCCGCTGTGCTAACGCTCAGCGGCTTAAGCCCCACTTCGGCAAACCAGGGTCAGACGCTGAACGTGGTTCTCACCGGCACAAACTTTGTTTCCGGAGCGGCGTGCAGCTTCGGTACGGGCATTACAGTGACCACCTGCACCTTCAACAGCTCTTCGCAGTTAACGGCCAACATCACCGTTAGCAGCACCGCCACCGCCGGAAGCCGCACGGTCACCGTAACCAATCCGGACACGCAGAGCGCAAGCCTCACGAATGCCTTCACGGTGAATGTGGTCCAGAGCTCGAATGGACTTGCAGCTGCCTATGCCCTTAACGATGGCGCGGGAACCAGCGCCTCCGACAAAACCGGCAATGGCAATACGGGGACGCTGATCAACGGTCCTGCATGGGTTGCGGCGAAATATGGGACTGGCGTGAAATTCGACGGCATCGACGACGCCATTACGGTTCCCAACGGCAATTTCCTGGCGTTGGGTTCAACGGGAACCATCGAGGCATGGGTGACAGTGAGTCAGCTGAACCGCTGGCACAGCATTGTGGCCAAGGGAAACGCCAATAACGACGCACTCCACAACTACGCACTCGAGATCAACAATGCCAACCGCTTTATCTGCATACTTGGCAACGGATCCGCGGCAAGAACATTGCTCTCCACAACTTCGGTGGTCACGGGCCAGTACTATCACGTGGCATGTGTGTGGAATGGAACTAATTTGCAACTCTACGTCAATGGCTCACTGAACGCTTCCGTGGCCCAAAACATGACTCCCGCTGCCAATACTGCCCCGTTATACCTGGGACAATTTGGGGGGAATGTGGATCGAATCAGCGGGGTGATTGATGAAGTCCGAATCTATAACCGTTCCCTCACTCAGACAGAAATTCAAAGCGACATGAACTCTCCGCTGTAACCTTTGCTGCAACAGCAACTTCCGGGGAGTTCTCCCAAATGGGGGGAACCCCGGAAGGTTCCGCAAGGGCGGCCTCAATCCTGCCCTTTAGCGAACTCCACGTTCAATCTGCCGGGCTTAGGGCTCAACAACTTGCCCGGTTACCACCGTACCCTATCGCATTGAGTAGTTCCTTGTGGGGCTTCCGCAACGCATGCCAGAATGCAATCGGGTCATTGAACCTCTGGTGCTTATGCCAACCGGCCGCCGGCTTCCTATAGCGGTGAAAAAATGGTCCAGAAGGCAAAATGATTGAACATCGGATGCAAAGTTATGCATACGGCGAAAAGGATAGTAACAGAGCAAGCGGCTATCCAATGCTTAGTTGTTGAAAATAAGGAACTTGAGTTCAAGTAATTTCTCAGAGTTGTAACAAATTTTGCTCTGAAGTGGAACTCAGATTGCCTGTCAGGTCTGTACAACCAGAAGTCCGAGTGGGACTGAAATGGCGGTAGCCTGTCAGCCGGGAAGAGATTTTATGGAATCCCACAACTTGCCATGGTTTGCGTTGACGGTGCGCACCCGCTGGGAAAAGGGCGTGGCGACAGTGCTGGCGAGTAAAGGCTACGAGTGCTGGTGTCCTCAGTACCGGACCATGCGCCGCTGGTCGGACCGGATGAAGGAAGTTGAGCTGCCTCTGTTCCCCGGATATCTGTTTTGCAGCTTTGACCCTTACGATCGGCTGCCTCTTTTGCAAACCCCGGGGGTGACCGGAGTTGTCAGTTTTGCTAATGGCCCCGAGCCGGTGAATGCCACCGACCTGGCCGCTGTGCGAAACGTTGTGGAATCCGGGCTGGAAACACAGCCATGGCCCTACCTTCAGGTGGGTCAAAGGGTCGAGGTACAAAGGGGCCCGCTGGCGGGGATCGAGGGCATTCTCCTCTCTCACAAGGCCGGGTTCAGGATCGTGGTCTCAATGGATCTTTTGAAACGCTCGGTGGCGGTTGAAGTAGATCGCGCTTCGGTAGCGCCGGTGTCAAATTCCAGTTCCCTTCCCCATCTTGGCGCACTATGCGCGGCAGGAGCACGGTAAGTGGCCTTCCAGAAGGAGGGGGACAAGAGATGAGCACAATGAGCGCAGCAGGCACACAACTGAAAAAGTTGCCGGTTCAGGGTAACGATGCAAGCTTCGAGAATCCGATTACGAAGATGATCGAAAGGGCTCCCGTTTTGACAGAATCTCCGGATATCCAGCTTCTAGGACGCAAGCTAATGATTGCCAGCCCGGCCTCTTTTGCAACCGTGCTGCGGCTGGAAAAGCGGCGCAGTGAACGCTACGCCAAGCCATTTCTGCTGGTTCGAATCGACTTCAGTCACCTTTATCTCAACGGCCACCGCAAGCAACTGGTCAAGGAGATCGGCGCCGGCCTGCTGGCGGCTTCACGTGAGACCGACACCATTGGCTGGTTCCACGAGCAGACCTCCCTGGGAGTCATGTTCACCGAAATCGATGGCGATGTAACCACGGTCCAGTCAATTCTGCAGCGGCTTCGTAGCAGTCTCAGCAAGTCCGTGGGCGGATCGTACTTCGAGCAATTGCGCATCAGCTCGGAAACATTTCCCGAAGAGAGTTTGCAAGTCACCGCCGCCTCTTCCATCAGCAAAGATCAGCGTACCGGCTCTCATGCACACAAGCGGCGGGCCGAAGCCTCCGCTCAAACACGGACTCGTCCAGCCCGCTCCCTCTCCCCCCAGGCGCAGGACTCCTCAAAACAGCAGCGGCGCGCAATCGCCGTCGGCTCCCAAACTTCTGAACTGGACCAGCGGTAGTACGTTTCTCCAGTTCTCAGCTCGACTCCCCCAACGGAAAACTGAATACAGGATTGGGACGCAGATTGCGTCTATCCGGAGAAGTAATGAAACGAGTTTCTGTAGTCGCACCTCTTTACAACGAGAAAGATGGCATTCCGATGCTGGCGGACACCTTGTCCCAGCTTGCCCTCCGACTGGCACCCAAGTATGAGATGGAGTGTGTTCTCGTTGACGACGGCAGCAAAGATGGCAGCTTCGAAGAGGCCAAGCGGTGCTTTGCCTCAATGCCGCGCGTGATCCTGGTTCAGCTTCCGTACAATCAGGGACCGGGAGCAGCGGTGCGCAACGGCTTCGCCAAAGCCACGGGCGACTACATTTGCACCATTGATTCGGATTGCACCTTCGATCCTCTGCGGATCCCCCTCATGCTTGAGGTGATGGAAACCCAGAAGGTAGATATCGTAACGGCCTCGCCTTATCACCCCGAGGGTGGAGTGGAAAACGTGCCAGCCTGGCGCCTGCTGCTCAGCCGCGGCGCTTCTTTTCTCTACCGCAGGCTTTGCTCCGTCAAGCTCTACACCTACACAAGCTTCATGCGCGCCTACCGGCGCGAGGTCATCCAGACGGTTGGATTCGACTCCAACGGCTTTGCCGCATTCACCGAGATTCTTCTCCGCGCAGCTCATCGCGGATACAAGGTTGCCGAAGTTCCCTTCGTGTTGAAGTCGCGGGTGATCGGGGTTTCCAAGATGAAAGTGATGTACACCATCCAGACTCACGTGGAAATGATGAGCAAGGCATTGTGGTGGAGAATCGCTGAACCCAAACCATTGAATGCTGTGCTTGCAAAAGAGTCGGTTAAGAATTCCTGAACATTGGCGGTACGGCTACGACAAGGGCAGACGCTTCGCCCCAAAATCTATTTCTAAGGATGTACACATAAATGACGGTCGATTTTTCTGAAAGCTACGCTGGTAAAACGGTCCTTATAACCGGGGGCGCGGGCGCCATCGGCTCCAATCTCTGCCGCGAACTCGTCCGCCTTGGCGCGCGTGTGCTCGTGCTCGACAATCTCACCTCCGGGCAGCGCTGGAACGTTCCTTCGTGCCAGGGAGTACTGTTCTCGGAAGGCGACATCCTCGACGAAGTGCATTTGAAGAGGATGTTCTTCGAAAAACCGCAGATTGTCTTCCATCTGGCCGCCTTCTTCGCCAACCAGAACTCCGTCGACCATCCCGAGCAGGATCTGATGGTGAATGGCATGGGCACACTGCGCATGCTTGAGTATTCGCTGATGACGGGCGTCGAACGCTTTGTCTTTGCATCCTCCGGCTGCACCGTTTATGGCGGAGACGCGCCGCTTCCCTTGAAGGAAGACTACATCTCCATGAACCTGACCACGCCTTACCAGGTCACGAAGATGCTGGGCGAACTTTACTGCAACTTCTTCCACAACCACTACGGGCTCAAAGTGGTGAAGACGCGCTTCTTCAATAACTATGGACCGGGCGAAGTGCCGGGACAGTATCGCAACGTGGTTCCGAACTTCATCTATTACGCCATGAAGGGCCTGCCCCTTCCCATCACCGGCGAGGGCGAAGAAACGCGCGACTTTACCTGGGTCGGCGATACCGTGGACGGACTTCTGCGCTGCGGCATTGTCGAAGGCGCCATCGGCAAGGAGTTCAACCTTGCAACGCATCGGGAAACGCGAATTGGCGATCTGGCACGCATGATCAATAAACTCGTTGGCAATCAGGCCGGTGTTCTCTCTGCCAGCCGCCGCAAGTGGGATACCCACAGCCGCCGCCTGGCTTCCATCGATCGCGCCAAGGATATTCTGGGATACAATCCGCAGACTCCGCTCGAGGTTGGCCTGCAGCAGACGGTTGCATGGTTTGTCGAGAATTGGAGCAAGATCGAAGAGGCCGCCAGCTTCGGTCCCGGAATGTCTTCCGCGGTTCGGGAGATGGTCGTGAATCAGGACAAGAAAGAAAACAAGACCGTCGCAGCCGAGTAGCTGGAAGACATCCTTCAATATGAGTCTCTCATTGGAAGACATGGCAGTTGAGCCGGGGACCGAACTCCTTGTGGAAGATTCCACAAACCGGAACCCGGCAGCACTTCTTTCGAACGGAATCCTCGGTACCTGGTGGGTGGCATTCGCCGGTTCGGCGATCTTTGTGGTTACCGGCCACCTGCTGATCAAGGCCGGGCTGAACGGTCTGGTCCCACTTCCGGCGGGAGCCTCAGCTGTCGCTCGCGCCCTGCACGCGGTGCTTGCTACCAAGGTTCTCCTGGGATTGTTCACCTACCTTATGGGAACGGTCTGCTGGATGCGGGCCGTATCCGAAAAGGAGATCAGCTTTCTTTATCCGCTATCCAGCGTGAACTACGTGCTGGTGGCGGCTGCCAGCAGCATTTTCTTTCATGAAGTCGTCTCCCAGCGCCGCGCAGCCGGAGTTCTGGTAATCGTGCTGGGGATGGTGCTGATGAACCGGAAGTCTTCCAAAGAGGCGGCATGAATCCCAAGACAATGATCTGGATCAGCGTCGTTCTAAGCGCGCTGGCCCAGATTTTTCTGAAGCAGGGTCTCACGAATCTTAAGGCGCGGCACCGCCCCGGAACAGGCTTGCCGGGAGTGGTTCTGGGCTTGATTTCCCAGGTCTTCATATGGCTTTGGGGGGTATGCTTTGTGGCCGCGATGGGTCTGTGGCTGGCCGGACTTCAGAAACTGGACCTCTCCTACGCCTACCCGCTGGTCAGCATTGGGTATGTGCTGGTCACATTTCTCTCCGCCATCTTCTTTGGAGAACGCGCCGACAGCCGCCGCTGGATGGCCGTTGGCGTTATCAGCCTCGGTGTGATGCTGATCGCAGGAAGCTAAATGGACTCCGCGAACTCAAGAGATTCCTTGCAGGGCCGCCACATAGCAATCATAGGCGGTGGCATCACCGGCCTTACCACGGCATTCTATCTGCTTCGCTCCGGGGCCCAGGTTACCGTGCTCGAAGCCGGAGACCAGGTGGGCGGCTTGGCGACACACTTCGACTTCGGCCCGTTTGCGTGGGATAAGTTCTATCACTGCATCCTCACCTCGGATTCCGCCCTGCTCGGCCTGATCGATGACCTGGGCCTGACGCCGGAGCTGCGCTGGACTGAGACCAAAACCGGATTCTTTGTCGATGGCAAACTGCATTCCATGAGCAGCGCCGCCGACTTCCTTCGATTTCCGCCGCTTAGCCTGTGGGAAAAGGCAAGGCTTGGATTCGGTATCCTTTATGCCGCGCGCATTCGCGACGGACGCCCCCTGGAGAAGATGCTGGCGTCGGAGTGGCTGATCCGCATATTCGGAAAAAATAACTACAACAAGATGTGGGGGCCGCTGCTCAAATGCAAGCTGGGCGCCTGCCGCGAAGAAACTTCCGCGGCCTTCATCTGGACCTACATTGCGCGGTACTATTCCACGCGCGAAAAATCCGCCAGCCAGAAGGAGCGGATTGGATACGTCACCGGCGGCTATCGCACGGTGTTTTCCCGCTTGATTCAGCAGATTGAAACCATGGGCGGCAAGATCGTGACGAGCGCGCCCGTCAAGCAGGTTATAAAGTCCGGCAACAAGATTGAAATCACGACACCCCAGGGCCGCATGGAGTTCGACCGTGTAGTGGGAACCATTCCGAGCCGCCCGTTTGCAGCGGCGGCGCCACAGCTTGATCCTGAATATGTCCGCAAGCTGGCCGAGGTGAAATATCTCGGCGTTGTGTGCTTCGTGCTTTTGCTGAAGCGTCCGCTCAGCAAGTACTACGTTCTGAACCTCACCGACGAGGATTTGCCCTTCACCGGGGTAATTGAAATGACGAACCTGGTCTCGCGCGAAGAGACGGCGGGATACCATCTTGTCTATTTGCCGAAGTACACTGTTCCCGGCGATCCGTTATTCGATGCCTCGGAAGAGGAGCTTTGGAAGAGCTTCCGGCCGGCGTTGCAGCGTGTCATCCCTGATTTGCAGGACTCCGATATTGAGCGCCGGTTCTTGTTCCGCGAGCGCCTGGTGCAGCCTGTTCCCGTGATCGGTTACTCGGATATAGTTCCCGGCATGAGGACTGGAATCGACGGCCTGATCCTTGCCAACTCCACCCAGATCATCAATACAAACCTTAACAACAACGCCATGGTCAAAATTGCCAATCGGGCAGTTGACCTGGTTCATGAAGATTGCTGCCGCAAGCCGCAGCAGAATGAAACAGAACAGAGCAGCGCAGACCAGGCCCTGGAGTACTCCCGTCAATAGCATGGGGCATACGATTTTAAAACGCG
>DASZRZ010000266.1:0-9169 GCA_035548935.1 Terriglobales bacterium | reverse complement strand
GTGCGGAAGCGGGGGTGCACGCGGCTGAAGATGCGGGGGAGAAGGCCGTCGCGCGACATGGCGAACCATACGCGGGCCTGGCCGAGCTGAAAGACCAGCAAGGAAGAGATCATGCCGACCATTGCGCCGAGCAGCACGATGAGGCGGACGCGGTTGAGTCCGTACAAGCGCAGGGTGTTGACCACGGGGGCGGCCAGAGCGGCTTCGTCGCCAATCAGGGTGCGCCAGGGGCGCATCCCGGTGAGCGCGACCACCACGGCGATATAGAGCAGGGTGCAGACAACGAGCGTGGCGATGATGCCGATAGGCAGATCGCGGCGGGGATTGCGGGCTTCTTCGGCGGCGGTGGAGACGGAGTCGAAGCCGATGTAGGTGAAGAAGATGATGGCGCTGCCGGTGAGAACGCCGGGCCATCCATTGGGGTTGAAGGGGTGATAGTTGGCGGGCTTGATGTAGCTGGCGGCGGCGAAGATGAAGGCGAGAATGGCTCCGATTTTGAGCAGCACCATGAGGCTGTTGGCCCCGGCGGATTCCCGGATGCCGCGCACCAGCAGGATGGTGAGCACCATGACGATGAGAAACGCAGGAAGGTTGAAGCCCATGTGCCAGCCGGGCAGGTACTGCGTTACGCCGCCGGGTCCGGACATGCCGGAGGGGAGATAGGCGGGCGTGATCCAGTTGAGCGGCAGGCGGAGGCCGAACCAGTCGGCGAGATCGACGAGGTGAGCGGAGAATCCCACGCCGACGGCCATGTTGCTGACGGCGTATTCGAGTATGAGGTCCCAACCGATGATCCAGGCGATGAGCTCCCCCATGGTTGCGTAGGTATAGGTATAGGCGCTGCCCGCGATGGGGATCATGGAGGCCAGCTCGGCATAGCAGAGCGCGGCGAAGGCGCAGACCACGCCCACGATGGCGAAGGAGATGGCGATGGCGGGCCCGGCGCCGGGGCGTCCAAAGGTGGGCGAGTGGTAGATGAGGTATTCGAGCAGCGGAGCGTGGAGGATGCTTTGGGCCTCGAAGCGTTGTCCGGCGATGGCGGTGCCGATGATGGTGAAGATTCCGGAACCGATTACGGCGCCGATGCCAAGGGCGGTAAGAGCGACGGGACCGAGAGTTTTCCGGAGACGGTGCTCGGGAAGCTCCGAGTCGTAGATGAGCTTGTCGATGGACTTGCAGGCGAGAAGCTGATTGCCCGTGGAGCGGGCGGAATTGCGGGCGGAGGTGGAATTGGGTCCGTCGGCCAAGGGAGGTCCTTATCCCGTGTTCCGCGAAGATGGTAAGTGCGCGGGCATGAACGATGGCCATGCCCGCGCAAACCGGGGGTTAGCGCTTGGAGGCGCCGCGAGTCAGCTTCTTGACTTTGGGCTTCTTGGAGCCACGCGGATAATCGCGCGCCTTCTTGGGTTTTTCGGCCACGGTCTTTTTGCGTGCGGTGCGTTTTGCGGTCTTGCGGTCATCGCGGGAAAGCGTCTTGGTATTTGGCATTCAGTCTCGCTATCTATTGGGATATTTGAAGGGCTATCGGCTGTCAGCAGCGCTCGAGCTGGGCGTATTTTTCGACCAGCTTCTTCAGTCCGAATCTTGGGAATTGTACCGTAAGCTTAGCATCGTCTCCTTCGCCCTCGCGTTTGTAGATGGTGCCATCGCCATATTTGGGATGGCGGACGCGCTGCCCGGGACGGAATCCTGTCCTGCCGGTGGGCTCAGGAGCATCGATTTTGGGGCGCGCGAACTTCTTGCCGCGGGAGGCGAAGAACTCCGCAATGTTGTCGATGGAGTTGTAAGCGGGCTGCGGGGCGGAGCGGCGCACAGCGGCGGATTTGGGGGATGCCGATTGCGCTCCTGCGCCGTAATTCACCCGCTGATCCTCGTTTTCGTAGTCGTAGTGGGTGGAGGTGTAGTCGTCGGCGGTGGAGCTGGAGTCCCAGCGGGAGGTGGCGCGGCCGAGGGCGCTGCCGCGGGGGCTTCCCAAATCTTCCAGAAGCTGCGGGGGAATTTCTTCGAGGAAGCGGGAGGCCACGCTGGCCTCGGGCATATCGGTTCCATAGCGGCGGCGGTAGCGGGCGCGGGAGATGACGAGGGCATCCATGGCGCGGGTCATGCCCACGTAGCAGAGGCGGCGCTCTTCTTCGATCTCGTCGGGATTGAGGAAGGTGCGGGAGTGCGGGAAGAGGCCTTCTTCGAGGCCGCCGAGGATGACGAGCGGGAATTCCAGACCCTTGGCGGAGTGCAGGGTCATGAGCGTGATGTGGGCGCGCTGATCGAAGGAATCGACGTCGCTGACCAGGGCGGCATGATCGAGGAAGTCCTGCGCGGATTCGCCGCGATCATGGGAGTCCATGGCTGCGTTGACGAGTTCGCGAAGGTTTTCGATGCGTCCGAGGGCCTCGGGCGTGTCTTCCTGTTCGAGGGAGCGGATGTATCCGCTGCGGTCGATGAGGAACTTGATGAGTTCGGCGGTGGTGGCGGGGCGGGATAGCTCTTCCGGCGCGCTGCGGTCTTCAAGTTCGCCCTGGCTGCTGCTGGAGCTATCGGCGAGCCATTCGGCATAGGTGCCGTCGAGCATGGCGCGTCCGCCTTCGATGATGTCCCTGAAAGACTTGAGAGCGGCCACGGCGCGCTGCGGTACCAGCACATTCTGGATGGCCTGGCCGAGCACGTCCCATAGGGAGGAGCCGGTTTCGAGGGAGAGGCGTTCCAGCGTCTCCATGGTGCTTTTGCCGATGCCCCGTGCAGGAGTGTTGATGACGCGCTGCAGGGCGATGGTGTCGACGGGATTCAGAACGAGCTTGAGGTAGGAGATCATGTCCTTGATCTCGGCGCGCTCGTAGAAGGAGAAGCCTCCGACGACGTTGTACTTGAGGCCGTAGCGGCGCATGGCCTCTTCAAAGAGGCGGGACTGGGCGTTGGTGCGGTAGAGCACGGCGGCGCGGCGGTCGTCGCCGGAGTCCGACGGCTGTTGCATGTATTTGGAGATGTAGTCGGCGGCGAAGAGGGCTTCGTTTTCACCGTCGGGCGCTTCGTAGTAGCCGATTTTGGGGCCGCCCTGGCGGTCGGTCCAGAGAGTTTTGCCCTTGCGGTGGACATTGTTGGAGACCACGGCGGAGGCGGCCTGCAGAATGTTCTGGGTGGAGCGGTAGTTCTGTTCGAGGCGGATGATTTTGGCTTCGGGGAACTCGCGCTCGAAGTCGAGGATGTTGCGGATATCGGCGCCGCGCCAGGAGTAGATGGACTGATCTTCATCGCCCACGGCGCAGACATTGTGATGTTCGCCCGCGAGCAGGCGCATGAGCTCGTACTGGGGGCGGTTGGTGTCCTGATATTCGTCGATCAGAAGGTACTGGAAGCGGCGGTTGTAGTCCTTGCGCACCTCGCCGACCGACTTCAGCATGCGAACGGTTTCGAGGAGGAGATCGTCGAAGTCGAGGGCGTTGGCCTTGCGCAGCTGCTGGCGGTAGATCTCATAGACCTGCGCAACCTTCTCCATTTTGGGGTCGGCGGACTGGAGGTAAACCTCCTGCGGGTCGAGCATGTGGTTCTTGGCCCAGGAGATGCGTCCGAGGATGGTCTGAGGGCGGAGCTGTTTGTCGTCGATGCCGAGGCGGCGCATGGCGGCTTTGACGATCTGCTGCTGATCGGAGTCGTCGTAGATGACGAAGTCGCGGCGGTAGCCCTGTCCGTTGACCTGCATCTTTTCGATGTCGCGGCGCAACATGCGGACGCACATGGAATGGAAGGTGGAGACACGGGGCTTGGCCAGAGTGCGGCTGCCGATGAGTTTTTCCACGCGCTCAGCCATCTCGGCGGCGGCCTTGTTAGTAAAGGTGACGGCGAGAATGGAGTCGGGAGCGATACCCAACTGCTCGACCATGTAGGCGATGCGAAAGGTGATGACGCGGGTTTTGCCGCTTCCGGCACCGGCAAGAATGAGCACCGGGCCTTCGGTGGTCTCGACGGCTTCGCGCTGCTGGGGATTGAGTTTGTCGAGAAAGGTCACAGGGTCAGTTTTAAACCGCTATTAGCAGTTTACAAGCTTCCAGCGTTTCGAGGCCGCATTGAAAAATTCCCGTGTAACTTTTTACGGCCAAGCGACAGAGCGCTTGAAATCGGAGTGCGTAAGAACAGTGCGATATTTCCCAAGCCCTTAAGACAACGATCAGTCGCATTCGTTTCTCAGCCGATCCACAATGCGCTTCAGCTCCTCGGTCCTTTCCTCAGGCAAAGCTTGTTCCAACTCAAGGCACCGGCACCTGATGGCATCCAGGCGGTCGTTTGAAATCGGGACGGACGTAAAGTCGTCCCAATCCAACGGTCCTTCTGTTCCGTCAATGTGCCTTTCGAGTTTCTCCGCAACCTCTGCAGAGCTGCGCCGATTCAAACGCTTGCTGATCCTCGTGAGCAAACGGAAAAAGGGCACGATAGCGAGGACTACGATCAAGCCAATGAAGACGTAAGTCATTGTCCGAATCTATCGTGCGCTCGATAAATCAACGTTAGTCGCATGCACCTACATCCGCCCGTGGGGCGTGGTGCGGGTAACGGGCGATCCCGGAGGCTTGGCGGCGCGGCGGCGCTGGGTGCAGTCCGAGCAGGGGCAGAACTCGCGCAGGAAGTCCCAGGAGTAGATGCCGTGCTCGTGGCCGTCGTTCCAGACGAAGCGGATGGCGTACTTCCCCACCCCGGCGGCCTCTTTGGGCCGGGCTGCGGCCTTGAACATCTGGAGGGCATCGGGGCTGGGAGGTGGCGGATCTCCGGGCTCGCGGTGCTGCTGGGCGCGCTCTTCATCGCAGAGGGCGCAGGGGCAGGCATCGCGAAGAAAGGGGAAGGGATAGGAGCTGTGGTGGCCATCCTTCCAGTCGATCTCCATGGTAGTGCCGGAGGTGAGGTTCACCTGTACGGAGCGCGGGTCGGCGTCGGGAAACGGAGTCACAATAAGAAGTATCGCATAGGGGGATGGCCTTCCGGCTCCGCTTGATGTCCCGCGGTTTCCACTACAATGGCAGGCCCGCAGGGATGAGACCACAGGCGATCAGACCTTAGGCGACCAGACCTCGGGCAAAGAGACCTCGGGCAAAGAAGGGCAGGAAATGATCGATATGGAATGGGCAACGGCGTTCGCCGCCGAGTGGATCGATGCCTGGAACGCTGGCGACCTGGAGCGTATTCTCAGTCACTACGCCGATGACTTTGAAATGACCTCTCCGTACATTGTCGAGCGGATGGGCATCGCAAGCGGAACTTTGAAGGGCAAGGAAGCGATCCGATCCTACTGGGCGCAAGCCCTGTCCGGGAGTCCGGCTCTGAGGTTTGAACTTCTCGATGTGCTTGCAGGCGTTAATAGTCTGGCGATCTACTATCGCAGCGTGACCCGGGGACGCCTGGTGATAGAACGGGTCGAGTTCGATCCACAACGTCGCGTTATCCGTGGGGAAGCTCTGTACAAGTCCGAGGGAAATTCAAACTGAGACCACTCCCCGAGGGCGGAAATTGGCCAAAACGGGGATATTCGGGTAAAATCCTGTTTTGCTCATTCCGTTTGGAAGGTTTAAGCAGTCATGGCACGAGTTTGCGAGTTATGCGGCAAAGGGCCGCAGTTTGGAAATAACATCAGCCACGCGCACAACGTAACCAAGCGCCGGTGGAATGTGAACCTGCGTCCGGTACGCGCCCGCGTAACGGGCGGAACCAAGAAGTTGCGCGTCTGCACCGGATGTATCCGCAGCGGTAAAGTCGTTAAGGCGTGATTGAAAGCCTCATCCTGAAGCGCTGCCCGCGCTGCCAGGGCGACGAGCGGTACTGGCACGAGGCGGGCGTTTTTCTGGTTACCTCAAGCGACAGCGATCACGGCCACGGCGGCATGGCGCAGGCGGCGGCAGTCGTGTGTCCGGCCTGCGGACTTATTGAATTCTACGGGGCCAATTCGCCCATCCTGAAAGACCTTCCTCAGAGTCAGGTTCCCACCCAGAGCGAAAGCGCTTAAGCGGCTTATTTACCGGACGTATTGGTTCTTCTTCTTTTCCTGCTGGCGCTCCAGAGCAAATTGAATCAGGCGGTCGATCAGCTCCGGGTAGGGTATGCCGGAGGCGGCCCAGAGTTTGGGGTACATGCTGATCTGGGTAAAGCCCGGCATGGTATTGATTTCATTGACGTAGATGCGCCGGGTCTGGGGGTCCATCAGGAAGTCCACGCGGGCCAGGCCGGAGCAGTCCACGGCGCGGAAGGCACCAATCGCCATCTGCTGTAACTTCTTTTGCTCCGCACGGGTGATCTTGGCGGGGATGTGCAGCGAAGAGCCTTCATCGAGATATTTGGCCGAGTAGTCGTAGAACTCGGCGGCAGGGACGATCTCACCCGCGACGGAGGCGATGGGTTCGTCGTTGCCCAGCACCGAGCACTCGATCTCGCGGGCTTTGCGGCGCGGACCTCCGACGCCCTGCTCCACAACAATTTTGCGGTCGAAGCGGGCGGCTTCGTTCATGCCGGCGTCGAGTTCCTTGCGGTCGTGGACCTTCTGAATTCCGACCGAGCTGCCCAGATTGGCGGGCTTGGTGAAGACCGGATACTTCAGCGAACTTTCAATCTGGCGGCGGACTTTTTTAGGGTCGCGCTCCCAGTCGCGGCGCAGGACGGTGACGTGCTTGACCAGCGGCAGTCCGGCGATGCGGAAGAGATCTTTCATTACGGCTTTGTCCATGCCAGCGGCTGAACCCAGGACCCCCGCGCCGACGTAAGGGATGTCCGCGAGTTCCAGCAGGCCCTGAATGGTGCCGTCTTCGCCGAAGGTGCCGTGGAGGACGGGGAAGATGACGTCCACGTGGATGGCGCTGCTGGCTGTGACGGGATTGAGGTTTGCGCTCTGGAATGGAACCATGGCAGCGCCCGGGGTGTTGGGCATGGGAGGCACGACAACGGCATCGCCGCTGGCAAGAACAGTGGCGGAGGGCTGCGGAGCCGTGCTGGCGGCGATTCCGTGCTTTGCCGTATTGCCCTGAAGCAGGCTGACGGCGTTATCGCCGGTGACCCAGAGGCCCTCACGGGTGATGCCGATGGGCACGACGTCGTAACGGCTTTTGTCGATAGCTTGCAATATGGAGGCTGCCGAAAGCAGGGAAACCTCGTGTTCGCCGCTGCGCCCGCCGAATAAAACTCCCACCCGCAATTTTTTCATCTTGCGAAAATAGCAGAAAATAAGCGCTGCAAAGCAATGCGTACCTGTTCTAGTACTTAAGTACTCTTCTGTGTTGGCGTAGGCTCGACGATTCTGTATGCGTATGCGCGCTAAGCTGTTGGGCTCTTTGCCCATGTTCGGTTGTGATCATCAGTTCTCCTGGCCGCGCCGATGGCAGGAGGGGGAGTATTACCAGGTATGTGTCCGATGTGGTGCGGAATATGTTTACGACTGGAAGAGCATGCAGAGAGGCGCGCGTTTTGAGCGGGTGGTGGAGACGGAGCCGCAGCAGGGGCTAAGGCGGGCATCCTCGTGGCGTCCCCGGGCACGTCGGGTTGCGGTGGAGATCCATGTGCAATTCCGGGAGCGTGATCTGAGCGGCTGGAACGCGGGAACAATCTGCAATGTGAGCGAGAGCGGAGTGCTGATTTTTGCGAATGCGCTGCTGCCGCCGGATTCCGAGATTGAGATGAAGTTCCTGATGCCAAAAGAAATTTCCGGCAAAGAAGGAATGCCGGTGATCGCCACGGGCATTGTGGTGCGCGCCATGCCGGAGGCGAGCGGGGGCCGCATGGCGGCCACGATTCAAGTGTGCCGGTTTTTGACGCAGTAGAAACGCGAAATTCCTGTTTTAAATACCCAGCAAAATCAAAGAATCTTCTTTCCGAAGGCCGAGAGCGCCAGTTCCACGGCCAGGGAAGCGGTGCGATTGTGCTCGTCGATGACGGGATTAACCTCCACGATCTCGAAGCCGAGGAGGCGTCCATGATCGGCGATGATTTCCATGGCGAGGTGCGCTTCGCGGTAGGTTGCGCCGCCGCGAACGGGGGTGCCGACGCCGGGCGCGTCTTCGGGATCGATCCAGTCCATGTCCAGCGAGACGTGATAGCCGGCGGTATCGCGTCCGGCGAGGCGGAGTGCTTCTTCGATGACGTTGCGCATGCCGCGTTCGTCGATATCGCGCATGGTGAAGACGTGGATGCCAGCCCGACGGATATTTTCTTTTTCCGTCTGATCGACGTCGCGAACGCCGACAAGCACGCAGTTCTCGGGCGCGACCTTGGGAGAAAACGAGTAGATGTGGGCAAGCTCGGAATCCCACAATCCCATGATGGCCGCCAGGGGCATGCCATGCACGTTGCCGCTGGGAGAGCTTTCGGGAGTATTGATGTCGCTGTGGGCGTCGATCCAGATGAGGCCGATCTTCTGCTGCTTGCGATGGTAGAAGGCGGCCACGCCGGAGACGGTTCCGACGGCGATGGAATGATCGCCGCCAAGGACGAGAGGAATCTTGCCCGCCTCAAGAGTCTTAAGAACCATGTCGGCCTCCTTGATGCAGGTGGAGGTGATTTCCTTGAGGTACTTGGCGTGCGTGTTACCGGTTTTTTTCTGCTCGGCGATGGCGACGGAGATGTTGCCCGCGTCTTCGACGATGTGACCGAGCGCCTCCAGACGGGATTCGAGACCGGCAACGCGAACGGCGGAGGGGCCCATGTCCACGCCCCGGCGAGACTGTCCAAGATCGAGAGGGACGCCGATGACACGAATGGTTTTCGGGGCGATGCTGGAGGGTTTGAGTGCCTGGTTATCTTGCATATATCCACCGCCGGGAGCGCCAAGGTTGAAATCAGCAAAGCAAG
The DNA here is from genome assembly GCA_035548935.1 of Terriglobales bacterium. Lineage (GTDB taxonomy): Bacteria > Acidobacteriota > Terriglobia > Terriglobales > Acidobacteriaceae > DASZRZ01. The sequence continues at coordinate 358 of DASZRZ010000266.1, read as the reverse complement.
AGAAAGCGAATCCTAAGGATAGAGCCGGTGCAACATGCGCGGAAAGGGAATGGTTTCGCGAACATGCTCCAGACCACAAATCCAGGCGACGGCGCGTTCAATGCCCATGCCGAAGCCGGCGTGCGGGACGCTTCCGAATTTGCGCAGGTCGAGGTACCACTTAAAGGCTTCTTCGGGCAGGCCGTGCTCCTGAATTCGCTTGAGCAGCAGTTCGTGTGACGAGACGCGCTGCGATCCTCCGATGATTTCGCCATAGCCTTCGGGTGCGAGCACATCGACGCAGAGGGCGAGGTCCGGGCGCAGCGGGTCGGGTTCCATGTAGAACGCCTTCACCTTCGCGGGATAGCGATTGACCATG